>CAZXZK010000010.1:0-12432 GCA_964645295.1 uncultured Cytophagales bacterium
AAAATACTATTATTTTAACTCATGAACTAAATCCTAATTGTTATGAAACAAATATTTCGTTCTACCCCCCCCCGCAGAAAGTCTAAATGGGCAATTGGGCTAATCACAGCCACTGTATTTTCAATAGGAATCACCTATTTCTATTCGTGTGAAGACAAACTAGAAAGTATTTCTAAAGTAAACACAAACCTGCATAATGATGAAAGTTACTTTAATGGCTTGTTTGAAGATGAAAGGTTTTTGGAATTAACAAACAATATTAATGATTATATAAATAAAGACATACAATAATGCGACCGAAAACAATCTATCAAACTTATTTAATTATTGGAATTAGTATTCTAATATTAACAATTTCTTGTTCAAAAATTATTCATCCAGACCCTGACCAACGTTTAACTTATACCTATATAAACACATTTTCGGAATCTATTGGAATAGAGATTTATAACCTTAGCAAACAATCTTCTTCGAAATATACAGTTTTACCTTTAGATTCTGTTTCTTTTTTACAAGAGAATGAATTACAACCTTTTCAGGGTTGTTTACAAAATGATTGTAGTAATATTGGTGATTCTGTAGTTATTCGGTTTAAAGATAGATGCACATCTTATAAATTTAATTCTAGTAATGTGGATTCTATAGGGAATGGGGTATTTTCCCTTAATGAATATGATAATTATTCATCAGATATAAGGAATCACCTGACTTATGAACTATTTTATTCAATAGACTCAATAGATTATAAAAATGGATTACCATGCAATTAACCAAGTAAGACCATGCAAGAAAAGTAATGGCAGATGAAGATGGTTTATCTTGATTTACAACTTGGAAATCTTGCAATAAAAAAAATAATTATGAATACACGTATTCGATAGACACTAATCACTTTCAACAATCAATGCCTTGTAACCTAAAATTTTATTGAAAGGGTAAATTAACCCTCAATTCGATCAAAACCCCCGCAACATCGTTTGTATTTTTAATTCGGTCTCCTCCCATTCTTTCCGAGGAACAGAATCTTCCGTGATGCCTCCTCCCGCATAAAAATACCCTTCCCAATGATCTCCTTGTGCATATAATTCAACTGTTCGTAAATTAACAAATATCGCTATTTCTGAATCAAAATTAATAGGACCAAGATAGCCTGTATAATACTTCCGATCATAGCCCTCTTTTTTTAATATCCATTCCTTAGCCAAATTTTTTGGCGTCCCACAAACAGCCGAAGTCGGATGTAATAAATCCAACATGGTACTTGCCAATTGCTTATAATTTAATAAGCCCGTATTGACCCGATATTCCGTTTTTAAATGCCATAAATTACCGGCCAAAACAGTTTTTGGCCCTATCTCCACATATTCCCTCAAACGAATCTTCTTGAAACAATCAATGATATACCTACTCACATAGGCCTGCTCCTCAATTTCTTTTTGCCCCCAAAGAACCTCCCCAACAGATACCCCCTGTAAGGCCACTTGCGTGCCCGCCAAAGAAAATGTCTTGAATATCCCCTCCCTATCCTGATTCACCAATATCTCCGGACTTGACCCTACCCAAATTGAATCCTCCCCTGGCAAAGAAATCGCCGATACAAAAGCATCTGGATATAAATTCCCTATCCGAGAAAATATCTCCATGATAGGCCATTTTTTTAATTGTATTTTCTTTCTCCTAGACAATACCACCTTTTGCATTTTTCCCCGCCTTATCTCTTCTACCGTCTCATCAACTAATTTAAGATAGGCCTCCTCTTCCCCTTTCTCCTGATCAATCCTGATCCCTCCTCCTGCAAATTGATTCAAGGGTAACCTGTCTGAATAATAATCCTTGGCATTTAAATACAATAATCCCCCTGCAAAATCAGCAATCACAAAGCCTGGCCTTAATTGCTCAATATTTTTATGATCCAATCTCACCCCCCCCTGTTGATCAATAATTAAATTTACCTGATCCGAATGTGGCAATTTCCATACCGCCATAGCAGATTCCCCCAGGTGATTATCCCAGACCTCCTGCCATTCCGAAAATGCAAAATTCTTAAAATGATTCATTTCAATTCCTCATTGGTACTATCGCACAAGTTAACCGACTCACACAGACTAATTCCTCTTGTTCATTATAGATCTTCGTCTCAAATACCTGGATTCTTCTTCCTAATCGAATCGGGGTACAAATCCCTATTACCAAACCTTTTGTCACCGACTTCAAATGATTAGCATTTATTTCAACCCCAACTCCCCCTTCTTTCGTATAATCCTCCACCGTGAATGCCGTGGCTACCGAACCCAAGGTTTCAGATAAAACCACCGATGCACCACCATGTAACAATCCAAATGGCTGTTTGGTTCGGTGATCCACCGGCATACTCGCCTTTAAATACGTTGGCGTAACCTCTAAAAATTGAATTCCTAAATGCCCCAACATATTTCCCTTACACCAATCGTTTAGTTCCTCTACAGTGCGATTAACTTTAAACATATTTTCGTAAATTTATTTTTTGGTAAAATCCAATCCTTCAAAAATAATTAAATAAATGTCATCTAAAAAAATTATCTACTTAATTCGCCACGGAGAAACAGATTATAATAGAAAGGGAGTTGTGCAAGGTAGCGGAGTAGATTCCGACCTAAACCAACTCGGGAATAAACAAGCCGATGCTTTTTTTGATTCCTATCATGCCATCCCCTTTGAAAAAATTTATACCTCAAAATTGAAAAGAACCCACCAATCCGTTCAAAAATTTATAGAAAAAGGAATTCCTTGGGAACAATACGAAGGCCTAAATGAAATCTCCTGGGGAAATAAAGAAGGACAAATCATCAATTCAGAAGGAAATAAATATTATCGTGACCTGATTTATCAATGGAGAAAAGGTGATACCCATATTCAATGCGCAGACGGTGAAAGCCCAGAGGATGTCATCGCCAGACAGAAACCCGTTATCAAAACCATTCTCTCTCGAAGAGAAGAAAAAACCATCCTCATGGCCATGCACGGAAGAGCCATTCGAATCTTATTGACCCTGCTCCTAGACTGCCCCCTGCAAGAAATGGATAAATTTAAACATCAAAATCTATGCCTTTATCAATTATGTTTTGATTATGAAAAGAATTCTTTCGAACTTATCGAAGAATGCAATATTGAACATCTAAAATCCCTTGAAGAAAGTATTTAACATTTATTGGGTATTACAAATTGTCGGTTGGTTGCTTTGGGCATTCAATGAAACGCTAGTCTATACCCAAAATTTCGGCTGGAAAATCGAATGGATTTTCTCTGCCATGATCAATATAACCCTTGGTATTTTTTTTACCCACTCCTATCGAAATATTTATAACCGATATAATTGGCAAGAATTTCCCTTAAAAAAAAGCATCCCCTTGGAAATTATCTCCCTTGGTCTCATGTCTTTTTTACTCACAGCTATCAACCTTCCAATCGATGCATTCATCCTCCAAGAAAATTATAATTTAACAATCACCGCTTTTGGTATTCTTCAAATCATTTTTGATTTTATGAAACCCATTGCCATTTGGCAATTAATTTATTTTATCTATCGATATTCAAATAAGAAAATCGAAATGCTGAATAAAAATCAAAATCTCGAAATGACCATCCGAGCAACAGAAGGTAAAATGCTTCGGACTCAAATGAACCCTCATTTTGTTTTTAATTCCTTAAATTCTATTCGTGGTTTAATTCATGAAGACCCCAAAAAAGCAGAAACCTCCATTACCCAATTATCCAAATTACTACGCAATTCCCTCCTAGCAGATAGAAATAATTTAGTAAGCCTGAAAGAAGAAATGGAAACCGTTTTGGATTACCTTTCCTTAGAAAAAATTCGCTATGAAGACCGCTTGGATTGGATCATCCATTTCCCAAATGAATTAAAAAATATCCAAATTCCTCCCATGATCATTCAAACACTCGTAGAAAATGCCATTAAACACGGTATTTCAAAATCCATTAAAGGGGGGTTAATTGAGATTAAAATTGAAAAAGAAGCCGAATTAATGGTGATAAAGGTCATTAATCCAGGTTCCATCCATTTGGATTCATCCAATGAAAATGGTTTTGGAACCGAAATCACACAAAAACGATTGGCCTTAATTTTTGGAGATACCGCTCAATTGAGATTAGAACCACTCGACCAAAATAAAGTTTTAGCAAGCCTAAAATTTAATTATTTTTCCTAAATTTATATTCCTATGAGAGCCCTAATAGTAGATGATGAACGATTAGCTCGAAATGAGTTAAAACGATTATTAGAAAATTTTCCCACTATTCAAGTGGTAGCCGAAGCCAATAATGCCCTTGAAGCCATGGCCCTCTTGGATGAACATCACCCAGATGTGATTTTTTTGGATATTCAAATGCCAGAAAAAAATGGATTTGAATTTTTAGAAGAATTGGAAGGTGCCATTCCTCCCATCATTTTTACTACCGCTTACGACGAATATGCCCTAAAAGCCTTTGAAGTAAACGCCCTAGATTATGTTTTAAAACCAATCGACTTAGGAAGATTAAGTGATGCCATTACTAAATTAGAAAAAAACTTAGATCCCGAATCTACCAAGAAACAGATAGAAAACTCCCCCAAATTTTTAAAAGCCTCTGATCAAATTTTTGTAAAAGACGGAGAAAAATGCTGGTTCGTGAAATTGGAAAAAGTCCGCTTGTTCGAATCCCTAGGCAATTATGTTCGAATATATTTCGACGATCAAAAACCCCTAATATTAAAATCTCTCAATGCGCTAGAAGAAAAACTTGATCCAAAATCTTTTTTTAGAGCCAATAGAAAGCATATCATCAATCTTCAATTTGTGGAAAAAATTGAACCTTGGTTCTCTGGTGGCCTGCAAGTAACACTCACAGGCCCCAAAGCAGAAAAAATTGAAATATCACGCAGACAATCCATTCGCTTTAAAGATATTATGTCGCTCTAAATTCGAATAGTTAACCCCCCCAAGAAATTAAGACCCGCTTGTGGATAATAGAAATTTTCAATAACTCTCTCTCCGTAAATATATCCCCAGGTATATCCATTCGAGCTATACATGCGATTAAACAAATTATTAACCATTAAATTCAACCTCAATTCCTTTGCCCATTTGACAGGAATCGCTTTTTGCACCACCAAATCCTGTGTCCAATAGGCCGCTATTATTCGGTTCCTACTAGAGGTATTGTCTAAATACTGCTCTCCTACATATTTGGTATTTAAATTCACTTCAAATTCCCCGTTCATAAATTTTAATTGACTAGACCCAATAAGAGAAGGAGAATAGGCTATATCCGTTTTCGCATGCTGAATCGTTATCTCCTGATCGTTTTCATAATCAAAAACAACTTCTTGGTAATCTTCCACCTTATTGCTAGATAGGGTTAAATTCCCTACCCAAGCAAATTGCTTCGATAGTTGAAAACCCCCGATCAATTCAATCCCCAATCGATAGGATTTTGCTACGTTTTCTCGAATGGCCTCTCCCACATCATTTAACCTACCTGTTAATACCAATTGGTCAGTATAATTCATCCAATAGGCATTGGCCTGAAATTTAAACCCTTTTCCATTTACCTCATAGCCTAATTCAATATCTGTCAATTTCTCCGGCCTTGGGGTATTAGTCAAATTGTCTACAAAATCATTCCGACTTGGCTCTTTTGCCCCTCTAGCTAAAGATCCATAGAGTCTCGCAGTTTCACCTACTTGGTAATTTAAACCAATCTTTGGATTAAAAAACGAAAAAGATTCCTTGATATCCATAGGTATTTGATAATCCTTCGTCCCCTTGGTAGAATATTGGATAAACCTTCCCTGTAGATCCAAAAATCCAATCAATTGATCGGTAATCGCCAAATTCATTTTGGAATATAAATTAAAATCGCGTTTATACGACAAAGAGCGATACCATTCGATATCTTGAATAATCTCTGGTGCAATAATTCTTCCAAAATGCCTTCCCACATATTTATTCCATGCACCCCCAATCACCCAATCAAATCCTTTTTTATTATCATAATGAAAATGATAAGTTGTACCATAAAAGTCATTATCCAACCATTTTCTTCTCACTAAATTTTCAATAAAAATTTTAGAATAAATTCCATATAATCTCAAATCTGGATAATTTTTATACTCTTCATAAAACCCTCTTCCATAAGTATAATGCAGGTTGATATCAAACTCCCAATTCCCACCCAAATCATGGTGAGTCAATAATTGATAATGATCCTGGGCATAATTATCCACCTGATTCTCATAGGTATAAAAATTATAGGTTCTGCCAGATTCAAATAAATTATCTCTTTCAGCTTCTGATAAAGGATTTCTGGTAATGAAGGCAATCATCCCATCCACATCATTTTTCACTCTTGACTCCGGAGTACCATACCAAGATTGATAGGTTATTTCCTTCCCAGTAAAATAATTCAAGCGAATGATAGAATTTTTCCCAAAATAACCAAGCGTAGAGTAAAGCGATTTTAAATCAGAACTCGCCCGATCAATATAGCCATCAGAAGTAATTTGTGATAATCTTAAATCAAAAGTAAACCGATTGGCAAAAAGCCCCGTACCTAATTTCAAGGTATTTTTTAAGGTATTAAATGAACCCCCAGAACTAGCTATTTCTGCATAAGAATTGGGTTCATATTGATTGGTATTTACATGGACAGACCCTCCAAAAGCGGATGCCCCATTCGTGGATGTACCAACACCCCTTTGAATTTGAATATTCGAAACCGAACTAGCCATATCTGGCATATTCACCCAATACAAACCTTGAGATTCAGAATCATTCAAAGGAATTCCATTGATCGTCACGTTGATTCGAGTGGGATCGGTTCCTCGTATACGAATTCCCGTATAGCCTATCCCCGCACCAGCATCCGAGGTCGTCACCATGGAAGGTAAAAAATTTAATAAGATAGGAATATCCTGCCCTAAATTCTGCTTTTTTAATTCTTCCTTACCAACATTCGTAAAAGCCATGGGAGAAAATGAATTAGCCATCAAAGCATTCACCACTACCTCATCGTTTAAAACCACTAATTTTTCCAACGAAATTGTTGATGGAACCTCTGAGGCTAAAAATTGCCTTGAGGCATAACCCACGAAACGAACGGAAATACTATCCTGAGCATCTAGCCCCGATAATTTAAATTTCCCCGATTGATCTGTTAGCGTTCCTTTTGAACTTCCAAGTACCCGGACACTGGTTCCCCAAAGAGGTTTTTGATCCTCTTGGTCAACAATACTAGATTGAATACTTAGATTTTGTGATTGAGCATAAAACACCATTCCCATCACAATAGACATAATTTTAATACTACTTTTCATCGTACTTTACGTTTAAATTAAACCTTATTTTACGATCAAAAAGGCGTTGTGATTTTATCAAAAATAATAACAAGACAAAATCCCTTCGGCAGCATTACCTGCATCAGGTTCAACGGGTATAATCTCAGCCCTTATCTTGGGGCACCCCTTTTTGATAAGACAAATATAATAAAAAAATTAGTGAATATATTCCCTAATTATTTTTCTATCTTTGTGGTCCATTCGAAAAAAAGGTTTGTGATAGTAAAGGATTTCTTATCGTTATACCAAAATGACGGAATCATCCAATCGGTTTCCGGCCAGATACATTTTACCCTTTCACCAGAAAATTTCCATTTAAAAGGCCTTTGTGGCTCTCTAGACGCAGTTATTCTCAGTGGCCTGGCACAAGAAAATTATTGCTACCTAGTCATTTGCTCGGATAAAGAAGAAGCACATTATCTCCTAAATGACCTTCAAGCAATCAATGGGGAAGATAAAATTTTATTGTACCCAGCCTCCCAAAAACAACCCTTTGAATGGGAGGAACTGGATAACGCCAATGTCTTAATGCGGGCAGAAATATTGAATATATTAAATAATTTTTCCGAACAAAAAGTATTCATTATCACCTATCCGGAAGCTTTGCCAGAAAAAGTTTTAAATAAAAAATCCCTGGTTAAAAACACTTTTTCTTTAGCAGTAGGGCAAAACCTTGACCTAGTTTTCCTTTCCGAAGTCTTGAATGAATGGGAATTTGAAAGGACAGATTTTGTGTATGAAGCAGGTCAATATTCAGTAAGGGGTGGAATCATCGATATATTTTCTTACGCCGCAGAATATCCTTATCGAATAGATTTATTTGGAAATGAGATTGAAAGCATCCGTACATTTAACCCGGAAACTCAATTATCCCTTAAATCAGTTTCTTCCTTGCATATTATTCCTAATATTGAAAATAAAATTTTTACCGAATCTAGGGAAAGCTTTTTTAATTTCCTGCCTAAAAATACTTTAATTTACATCAAGGATTATGCTACTTCCAATGCTGTTTTAGATGATTTTTCAGAAAAATTAGCAGAATATTACAATCAAAAATTAAAATCAGGAGGAGATATCATGATTTTTGGAAAACCAGAAGAAAAATGGGAAACTAAAAGGCAAATTCAACATCATTATAAAAAATTTAATTTGGTAGAATTTGGTAAAAAATCAAATGTCAAAAATGCTGTTTCCATCTCATTTTTTTCTAAAAACCCCGGCTCTTTTAAAAAAGACTTTAATCGATTGGCTGAAGCCCTACTCGATAACCAAACCCATCATTATACCAATTTTATTTGTTCAGATTCCCCAAGACAATTAGAAAGATTAGAGGTTATTTTCAATGAAATAAATTCATCCATTAAATTTACCCCTATCCAAATGTCTTTGGCAGAAGGATTTATTGATGATCAATTAAAAATTGCTTTTTACCCAGACCATCAAATATTTGAAAAATTCTTTCGATATAAAGAGAAAAATAAATTCTCCAAGAATAAAGCTCTAACACTTAAAGAATTAAGATCCCTCCAAGTAGGAGATTTTGTGACCCATGTAGACCATGGAATTGGTCGGTTTGCAGGTCTGACGAAAGTCCAAACTGCCCACGGGGAAGACCAAGAAGTTTTAAGGTTGGTCTATCGAGACAATGACCTTTTATCTGTATCAATCCATTCCCTACACAAGATTTCTAAATACGCTGGAAAAGAAGGAGAATTACCCAATATTTCAAAATTAGGATCCCCGGAATGGGAAAATAAGAAAGCCAAAGTCAAGAAACAGGTCAAGGATATCGCCAAAGAATTAATTCAATTATACGCCAAAAGAAAGGAAGCCCCCGGATTTGCCTATACACCTGATACTTATTTGCAAGCCGAATTAGAATCCTCCTTTTTTTATGAAGATACACCAGACCAAGCTAAATCAACGGCGGATGTAAAAGCGGATATGGAAAAACCCCACCCCATGGACCGCCTAGTCTGTGGAGATGTGGGTTTTGGGAAAACAGAAGTGGCCATTCGGGCAGCATTTAAAGCCGTTGCTGATTCAAAACAGGTGGCTGTATTAGTACCCACAACCGTTTTGGCTATGCAACATTTTAGAACTTTCCATGAAAGACTCGCAGAATTCCCTTGTAAAGTTGAATATATCAATCGATTTAAATCCTCAAAAAAAATTAATGAAACCCTGAAAAGAGTGGAATCTGGTGAGACAGATATTTTAATTGGTACACACCGAATTGTAAACAAAGACGTTAAATTCAAAGATTTAGGATTATTAATTATAGACGAAGAACAAAAATTTGGCGTTCGTGTAAAAGATAAACTCAAGGAATTTAAAGTAGGGGTTGATTGTTTAACCCTGACGGCCACACCTATTCCAAGGACCCTCCACTTCTCTTTGATGGGAGCAAGAGATTTATCTGTAATTGCAACCCCACCACCAAATAGACTTCCGGTTGATACTAAATTAGTTGTCTTGTCGGATGAATTATTACGGGATGCAATCCATGAAGAATTAAAACGGGGTGGACAAGTATTCGTGGTAAATAATCGGATTACAAATTTAGAATCGATTGCCAACCAAATCTTACGGTTGGTTCCAGATGCTAAAGTGGGGGTGGCACATGGCCAAATGGAAGGAGAGAAATTAGAAAACATCATGATTCGTTTTATGGAAGGAAATTATGATGTATTGGTCGCTACCAATATCATTGAATCCGGATTAGATGTACCCAATGCCAATACGATCTTTATCATGAATGCTCATCAATTTGGATTATCTGATTTACATCAAATGCGAGGAAGAGTTGGGCGTTCCAATAAAAAAGCCTATTGCTATTTAGTGGTCCCTAGCCTAACAACCATGACATCAGATGCAAAAAAACGATTAAGTGCCTTAGAGGAATTTTCGGATTTAGGAGATGGAATCAAAGTAGCCATGCGTGATTTAGACATCCGCGGAGCAGGAAATTTACTCGGTGCCGAACAATCCGGATTCATCAATGATTTAGGATTTGAAATGTACCACAAAATTTTGGATGAAGCCGTTCAAGAATTAAAAGAAAATGAGTTTAAAGCTTTATTTGAAGAAAGTATTCGGGAAAAAGCAGAAAAACTAAAAGTAGATTGCATCATTGAAACTGATTTGAGAGCCATCATTCCAGAAAACTATATCTCTTCCATCAATGAGCGATTAAGCATTTATACCCAATTAGATGAACTAGAAACAGAGGAGGCCCTAAAAGATTTATTAGAAAATATTCAAGATCGATTTGGGAAAATACCAGAAGAATTACATGATTTAGTTGAATTGGTAAGATGCAGATGGAAAGCACAAGGTTTATTGGTGGAAAAAATACTGCTGAAAAATACAATATTAAAACTTTATTTCGTTAATAAAATAAATCCTTCAACGGGTGAATCCCCCTTGAAAATTGAAAAAATTGTGGCTTTTGTAAATAACAAAAAAGGAAAAACCCAGTTAAGAGAAAAAGGAAATCAACTAATCCTTCAGGTAGAGGGCATTTCAAATATTGAGAATATTCATGGTGTTTTAGATGAATTATTTGCGCATTAATTGGTTTTCATTAAATTTGTTAAGTAGAAAATGATATCTTTAAAATTGATGATTTCAAAATATAATAAAATTATTAGCCTCCTGGTTTTAGGAATTATGCTTGGAGCATGTTCTGGTAAATCAGGGCTTAAAAAATCAGGTCCTTCAAGTGTCAATATTGGCAATGTGTCTACCGCCACTGGAATAGCCTATAACCAAGAAGGAGGTTTTCAAGTAGATAAGAATTTTCAAGGACAACCCACAGGTCCGAATTTAGTATTCATTGAAGGAGGTAGATTTACCATGGGTACAATTGAAGAGGATGTTATTGGTTTAAATAATAATATTGAACGTACCGTATCTGTCCAGTCGTTTTATATGGATGAAACAGAAATTGCCAATGTTCACTATTTAGAATATTTATTTTCAATTCAGCAAGATTCAACCCAAGCCTATTATGAGGCTGCCTTACCAGATACCACGGTTTGGAGAAATGAATTAGCATTCAACGATCCTTATGTGGAACAGTATTTTAGATTTCCTGGTTTTAGAATGTACCCAGTGGTGGGTGTATCATGGGTTCAAGCCAATGATTATTGCCGATGGAGAACCCGCGTAGTAAATGATAATTTAGCAGGAAATAATTCTCCCAAAAAGGCTAAATCAAGTAGATCAAAAAGAAACAATGATGAGACTGCCACCGGAAGAGCCAGTGCAGGTGATAGAACTGCCATTGAATCAGGTAAAGTCCTACCATCCTATAGACTACCAACAGAAGCAGAATGGGAATATGCTGCAAAAGCATTAATTGGTACACAGGCAGAAGATGAAAATCAAACGAATAATCGAATCTATCCATGGGATGGCCCTTCTTTAAGAAACCCTTATGGAAAGCAAAGAGGAGAAATGTTGGCGAATTTTAAAAGAGGAAGAGGAGATTATGCCGGTCTAGCAGGTAATTCCAACGACGGAGCCATCATTACCACAGAAATCTATTCCTATCCCCCAAATGATTTTGGTCTATACCAAATGGCGGGGAACGTCAATGAATGGGTATATGATTTATACCGTCCGAATTCCTATCGTGATTTCAATGATTTAAACCCTGTTCGAAGAAATGATTTTTTAGACGAAGAGAAAAACTATGATTCCAAAAACTTTCAAAGTTTAATCAATAATAGAGTCCGTGTTTATAAAGGTGGTTCTTGGTCAGATGTAGCCTATTGGTTAGTGCCTGGTACGAGAAGATTTATGAACCAAGATTCTTCCTCGAGCACCATTGGTTTTAGATGTGCGATGATTTCAGCAGGAACGAATAAATAGTTTATTTCACAGCGGCTAGACAAATAAGGCTTAATGAGGAAATATTATTTTCCCATAAAACCTCTGCGGCAGCGATTAATGTGGCACCCGTAGTCAAGGTATCATCTAATAAAATAATTCTTTTACCTTGAATTTTTCCATTTTCAATTAGGTGAAATACCTCCTTAAGTTCTTCTTTTCTT
>CAZXZK010000010.1:12494-34966 GCA_964645295.1 uncultured Cytophagales bacterium
CCAAATTTTTTTTGTCCACGGTATTTAATTTCATGCATAATATGCTGAACAATTCCTCCAGAATAAAAACCCAAAAAAGCGTAAATCTGATCAAAAGAGATATGACCAAAAAATTTTTCCTTCAACCAAATTTGGTCAAATTGCCTAAAACCTAGTTTTGGTAGAGAATATTTACAAGTAGTACATAGAAATTTTTCTCCCCAAAAAAGCCCTTGCTTACATCCTAGGCATCTAGGAACATAAATTAATTGTAAAATACCATGGAAGATTCCTAAAAAACTTTTGTATTTCATTAAGTTTCAGTAATTTTGCACCTTGAAAATTGGTTAACGAAAATATCCATTGAAATTGTCCAATAGATTGATATTATTTAATTGTATAAAAAACAAACAAGTATAAAATGTCACGCGATTTAAAATTCACTAGAAACATTGGTATTGCCGCCCATATTGATGCTGGTAAAACCACCACCACAGAGCGTATTTTATTTTACTCTGGGGTAAGCCACAAAATTGGGGAAGTACACGATGGTGCTGCTACAATGGACTGGATGGAACAAGAGCAAGAAAGAGGTATTACCATTACTTCAGCTGCTACCACCGTAAAATGGCCTTATCGTGGAAACGATTACCATATCAATATTATTGATACTCCTGGTCACGTAGACTTTACAGTAGAGGTAAACCGTTCTCTTCGTGTATTAGATGGTTTAGTCTTTTTATTCTCTGCCGTAGATGGTGTGGAGCCACAGTCTGAAACCAACTGGAGATTGGCAAATAATTACAATGTTCCAAGAATTGGATTCGTCAATAAAATGGACCGCTCTGGAGCCGACTTCCTAAACGTATGTCGCCAAGTAAAAGAAATGCTAGGTTCAACAGCTGTACCACTTCAGTTACCTATTGGTGCTGAATCTAATTTTAAAGGGGTAGTTGATTTAGTAAACTTCCGTGGTATTCAGTGGAATGAAGAGGATCTGGGTATGACTTTTGAAGAAATACCGATTCCAGAAGATATGATTGCTGAAGCAGAAGAATATAGAGAGAAATTATTAGAAGCTATCGCCGAGTTCGACGATAACCTTATGGAAAAATATTTTGATGATCCAGCTTCCATTACCGAGGATGAGATATTAAAAGCTTTAAGAGAAGCAACTATTTCCATGAAGATTGTTCCAATGCTTTGCGGTTCTTCATTCAAAAATAAAGGTGTACAAACCATGTTGGATTATGTAATGGAAATCTTACCATCTCCATTAGATAAAGAATCCATCAAAGGTACCAATCCTGATACTGGTGAAGAGATTGCTAGAAAGCCGTCTTTTCAAGAGCCATTCTCAGCACTAGCATTTAAAATTGCTACAGACCCTTATGTAGGACGTCTTTGTTTCATCAGAGCTTATTCAGGGGTATTAAAGGCAGGTTCTTACGTATTGAACAACCGTACCGAAAATAAAGAGCGTATCTCTCGTATTTTCCAAATGCATGCCAATAAGCAGAATTCAATTGAAGAATTAGGGGCAGGTGATATCGGTGCGGTAGTAGGTTTCAAAGATATTAAAACAGGTGATACTCTTTCCGATGAAAAATCACCTATTATCTTAGAATCAATGGAATTCCCTGAGCCAGTAATTGGTTATGCTGTAGAGCCAAAGAAAACGGCTGATGCAGATAATTTCTCAAAAGCCATTGGTAAACTAATTGAAGAAGATCCTACCTTACAAGTTGAATCAAACGATGAAACTGGCCAGACTATTTTAAAGGGTATGGGTGAGCTTCACTTAGAAATCATCATCGACCGTATGCGTCGTGAATTCAAAGTAGAAGTAAATAAAGGAGCCCCTCAGGTAGCGTATAAAGAAGCATTAACGCAATCAACCGAGCATAAAGAAGTTTATAAAAAGCAGTCTGGTGGTCGTGGTAAATTCGCTGATATCGTTTTTGAAATCGGACCAAGAGAAGATGGCAAACCAGGCTTAGAATTCGTGAATAATATCGTAGGTGGTGTTATTCCAAAAGAGTTTATTCCTGCCGTTCAAAAAGGATTTGAAGAATCAATGAAAAATGGAGTTCTAGCTGGTTTCCCAGTGGATTCAATGAAGGTACGTTTATTTCACGGATCTTTCCATGATGTCGATTCAGATTCCCTTTCTTTTGAATTAGCAGCTCGCTTAGGTTTCAAAGAATCTGCTAAAAAAGCCGGTGCTAAATTGATGGAGCCAATCATGTCTGTAGACGTTGTTACTCCAGATGAATATACCGGTTCTATCACAGGTGACTTAAACAGAAGAAGAGGAATGATGAAAGGAATGGACTCTCGTCAGGGAGCCGTTATTTTAAAGGCTGATGTACCTCTTTCTGAATTATTCGGTTATGTTACTGATTTAAGAACCTTATCTTCTGGTAGAGCAACTGCAACACTTACTTTCTCTCATTACGAATTCGTTCCACAAAATTTAGCGGAAGAAATCGTTAAGAAATCGAAAGGACTATAATTAGTGAAGAGATTCAGCCGCGCTACGGTAGCCGCGCTACGGTAGCCGGGCTACGTCAGCCGGGCTACGACAGCCGCGCTGCGGCAGCCCTGAGAAGAGAAAATGTTTAGCCCATGAATTTATTCTTGGGCATTCATAAAGAATAAAAAGAGCTAGGTATTAACCTGGCTCTTTTTTTTATTCAATAATATTTTTAAATTGTATAGTCCAACCCACTAATAATATGAAAATAAGCCAAAGCCTTTCCATCCTAATTTTATTTTTAACTTGTTGTCTTTGCACTCCTGACCCTATTATTGAACCAAATCCAGAACCCAATCCAACGCCAAATCCAACACCCAATCCAACACCAACACCAACACCAACACCCGGGGATGCTCCTGTATTCAATCTTCTTAATACTTCAGGAGATACCGTAAAATCCAGTTCCTATATTGGAAAAGTTTTAGTCATTTTCTTCTTTGGAAATACCTGTCCTTTTTGTATCGCCGTTGGCCCCAAACTTCAAACAGAGATTGCAAATATCTACCTGCCAAATCCTACATTCCGTATTATTGGAATAGATGCCTGGGACGGAAACCTTGCATCTGTAAAAGCATTTCAAACCAATACCAGTATCAGTTTCCCTTTATTACTTAATGGTGGTAAAGTTGCCGATGACTATGATACTACCTATGACCGTATCGTGATAGTCGATACTAATAATAATATTGTCTATAGGGGTAGTCAACGCGTAGCCAGCGATATTAATAATGTAAAACTTAAATTAGAAAGTTTATTAAAATGAAAAATATAAAATTTATCTCCATCCTATGGTTTGCTTTAATCAATTTTAATTCATTGCATGCCCAAATTATTCCTGCATTTGAACTCAATAACCCTAAAGGGATTTCCTTGAACTATGAGGATTTAAAAGGAGAAAAACTAACCATAATTGATTTTTGGGCAACTTGGTGCAAACCTTGCCTAAATGCCATTCCTCGATTAATTGAATTATCTGAAAAATACCAAGATAAAGGAGTAAAATTTATAGGAATATCCGTAGACGGGCCAAGAAGCATTGCCAAGGTACTCCCGATGGTTGAAACTCTCAAAATATCCTATCCTGTCCTCCTAGACCAAGACATGAATATTGCCAATCAGTTGAATATTGCAGCATTCCCTACCCTTTTATTCGTTGGACCGAACAATAAAATTTTACAATTCCACGAAGGTTTTTCAAGTGGTGAGGAAAAAGAAATTGAAAAAGAAATCCAAAAATACCTTAAATGAAACTTTATTTTCTAAGCCTATTCATCCTATTAGGATTTTCACTACAAGGACAATTTTCAGGATATTCTCTCAATCAATATCAATATGGAACCCTACCGGGTGTGGATGCAGAAAACTTTTCTTCCTTGTATTCCAGGAATATCGTTCAATATTCCAAAAAAAAGTGGACGATCGGATCTACCTTTGAGACCTATTTGAATCCTATCGATAATAGAAATTATTTTACTCTAAGTCAGTTTAATATAAAAAGATATTCCAAAAACGCTCAACTTCGTATTGGAAACTTTTTTGAGACTATAAACCGAGGATTATTACTTCGTTCTTATGAAATTACAGGTTCCATTTTCCAAGATAGATCCTATCGATCTCAATATTATTTTTATAAAGATTTTCTAGGGATTTCCTATTTAAAAAAAATCAATAAATGGGAATTAAATATAGGCTTAGGAAGCCCACTTGTGAATGTTTTCCCTCCTACCAAAGAGCTTTTTGTCAGGAGGTCAGATTACCTAGGCTTTCTTACAGCTAAAAAGAAATTTAAAAATAATAGTCTTTCCATTACCGCTTTAAACCAAATAAAAAGCTCAAATTCAACAAGTTTTATTGAATTGGCAGAAGAAGGTTCGCTTCTTCCTAATCTAACCTATTATCTAAATTATGCACGAATGATTCATGGCAATTTTGCCATTCAGCCTTATGCTATTTATTCGAATATAAATTGGACTATTAAGAATATCAATTTTTCATTTGAATTTAAAGATTACCAAAATTTTTCCCTGGGCTCTGGCTTCAATGAACCTCCTGCACTTATTAAACAACATACTTATCGAACTTTGAATCGAAGCACCCATGTGTTAGAACCTCTCAATGAAAAAGGAATCCAATTTGAAACCTTCGTTAGCTTAAAGAATAATCATTATCTAACAGTCAATTATTCTTGGGCAAAGAATAATATCTATCGAATTTTTAATTACCATGAAATTTTTGGAGAATTTGTCGGAAATAAAAATAATAAGGATTATAAAATTTTCATTGATTTTGCTGAAGATCCATTTAAAAGAGAAAAGCAAAGAATTTCCTTGGGAGGACAAATTAATTTGCCATTAATAAATAAAGTTCGGTTGGAAATAGATGGTGAATATCAAAGATTTAAAAGAGACCAAAAAGTGGAAAATCAGGTATTTTCTTTAGGACTTTCTCATGGTTCTAAATATTTATTATATTGGATTACAGAATCTACCACGGATCCTTTCTTTACGGATTCAAGGAAATTTTACCATGGGATAGGCGGAAACTATCATGTAAATTCTAAATTCAATGTAAATTTATTCCTTGGAAGAAGGAGAGGAGGCCCAGCATGTAATGGAGGGATTTGCTATGAAGTACTTGATTTCAAAGGATTCGAAATGAGAACAACCATTAGAATTTGATTAGTGAAGAGCGGAAGCCACGCTGATTTTTAGAATCGGAGAAACGAAGAATTGGAGAATCGAAGAATTGGAGAAACGAAGAATCGAAGAATTGGAGAAACGAAGAATTGGAGAATTGGAGAATTTTCCTCTCTTGCGATTTTAATATTCTACTATTCTAATATTCTACTATTCTACTATTCTACTATTCTACTATTCTAATATTTTCATTTAAAATATCAGACTCAATTAGGCCATCTCTTAATCGGATGATTCGATGGGCATATTTAGCAATATCATCTTCGTGGGTAACCATGACAATGGTATTTCCTTTGCTGTATAATTCTTCAAAAAGTCCCATGATTTCATAGGAAGTTTTAGAATCCAAATTACCCGTTGGTTCGTCGGCTAAAAGGATGGAAGGTTCATTGACCAGGGCTCTTGCCACAGCCACTCTCTGACGCTGCCCCCCAGATAATTCATTAGGTTTATGAGAAGCCCGATTATCAAGGCCTACGCCCTTTAATGCTTCCATGGCAATTTCATATCTATCTTTTTTCGAATAACCGGCATATATTAAAGGTAAGGCAACATTGTCCAAAGCAGACTGCCGAGGTAATAAATTAAATGTTTGAAATACAAAACCGATTTCTTTGTTTCGAACAGTGGCTAATTCATTTTCAGATAATTGGGATACGTCTTGGCCGTTCAAAATATATTCTCCACTTGTAGGGGTATCCAAACAACCAACGATATTCATCAAGGTAGATTTTCCAGATCCGGATGGACCCATAAAAGCAACATACTCTCCTTTATCAACCGAAATATTGATATCTAATAGGGCATTAATCACTTCTGAGCCCATTACATATTTTTTTGCAATACTTTTCGTTTCAATAATCTTTGTCATATCTCCAAATTAATTAATCCTTAAATGTACTAGAAATATTCTTGCGAACAGAGAATTTTTATATGAAGGTAATATGTACTTGATAAGTGGAAAAATTGCATAAAAAAAGCCGAACTTTAAAAGCCCGGCTTACCAGTTTTTCAAACCTTTTATTTCTTTTCTTTTACACGAGCAGCTTTTCCTTGCTTTCCTCTCATGTAATAAATTCTTGCTCTTCTTACTTTACCTCTTCTTAAAACTTCTATTTTATCGATATTAGGAGATAAAATTGGGAAAATTCTTTCAACACCGATTCCGTTAGAAATTTTTCTTACCGTAAAAGTTTCACCATTTCCGGAATTCTTTCTTTGAATTACCATTCCTTGGAAAACCTGAATACGCTCTTTATTTCCTTCACGAATTTTTACGTGAACATTGATTGTATCTCCTGAATTAAATGCCGGATGTGCCGCTCTTTCTGTCGCTACATCACCTTCTACAAATTTGATTAAATCACTCATTTTCTTAATTCTTTTTTCGACTATTTTCCAATTGTTGGTGAATTGGGATGCAAAGATAAAAATTGTTTCAGATATTTCAAAATAAATAGTTAGAATATTAGAATATTAGAATATTAGAATTGGAGTGGCAACCACGCTGAATATTAGAATCGGAGAATACTCTTCAATACTTCAATTCTTAATTCCCCTCACTCCCCCAACAAATGCCTTAATATCAAATGCTAAATCCTTGGAATCTTTTAACATTTTCACAAAAGCAGATCCTATGATGGCTCCGGAGGCATTTTTCGAAGCCTCATCGAAGGATTTTTTATCAGATATGCCAAAACCAATTAACCTCGGATTCTTTAAATTCATGGAATTGATTCGTTCAAAATACTGAATTTGCTCTTCTGATATTCCCGTCTTAGCACCCGTTGTGCTGGAGGAAGATACCATGTAAATGAATCCCTCGGAATGATCGTCTATATACCGTATCCGCGCATCGCTCGTCTGTGGAGATATTAAAAAAATATTCAATAAACCATATTGCTTAAATATGGGCTCATAAAATTCTAAATATTCTGCCATCGGCAAATCAGGAAGGATCAATCCGTCGACGCCAACCTCCTGGCATTTTCGACAAAAATTCTCTAGCCCAAACTGCAAGACCGGATTGATATAACCCATGAGAATGATGGGCGTATTTACCCTCGCTCTTAAATCGTTCAATTGCTCAAATAATACCTTTACGCTCATACCATTTTCCAAGGCAATCTGATTAGCCATCTGGATGGTTTCTCCATCGGCTATCGGATCAGAATAAGGCATTCCAATTTCAATAATATCCGCTCCTGCATTCGCCAAAGCCTCCACCACTTCCATAGTATCATTTAATTGTGGAAAACCTGCGGTCGCATAAATATTTAAAATTGGTCCTTTTACTTCCTTAAATTTTTCAACAATTCTATTCATCTTAAACCAAATTTAAACGCTTAATATAGGTTCCTAAATCCTTGTCCCCTCTTCCAGATAAATTAATAACTACAATTTTTCCTTTCATATCTGGAATTTTATCAAGTACTGCTAAGGCATGGGCTGTTTCCAAGGCAGGAATAATTCCTTCTAATCGACTTAATTCCACCGCAGCTTCTAAGGCTTCCTCATCCGTAATTCCATAGAATTCTCCTCTCTTTGATTCAAATAAATGAGCATGCATTGGTCCAATTCCCGGATAATCCAATCCGGCCGAAATTGAATAGGGTTCAATTACTTGTCCATCTTCCGTTTGCATTAATAAACTCTTTGAGCCATGTAAAACCCCTGGCTTACCTAAAAAAGTGGTAGCCGCCGAATGGCCTGTTGAGACTCCTCTCCCGGCAGCCTCCGCAGCAACCAAGCGTGTTTCCTTTTCGTTTAAAAAATGGTAAAATGCACCGGCTGCATTAGACCCTCCGCCTACACAAGCCAAAACAAAATCAGGGTTTTCTCTGCCCTCAATTTGATTTAATTGCCATTTGATTTCTTCCGAAATGACCGACTGAAACCGTGCCACCATATCCGGATAAGGATGGGGGCCAACAACTGACCCGATGATATAATGGGTGTCGACAGGATGATTAATCCAATGTCTCATGGCTTCATTGGTGGCATCTTTCAAGGTCTTCGAACCAGATTGGGCCGCTACCACCGTTGCCCCTAACATTCGCATTCTGGCTACATTCGGTGCCTGACGCTCAATATCAATAGCCCCCATATAGACCATACATTCCATGCCCATCAAGGCACAAACAGTAGCTGTTGCGACGCCATGCTGACCTGCTCCTGTTTCAGCAACAATCTTATTTTTACCCAATTTTTTTGCCACTAAGATTTGCCCAATGGTATTATTCACTTTATGGGCCCCCGTATGGCAAAGGTCCTCTCGCTTTAGGTAAATCTTGGCTCCATATTTTTCCGATAAACGATTCGCAAAAAACAAAGGAGTTGGTCTTCCTACAAAATCCTTCAATAAAAGATTAAACTCAGCCTGAAAACCAGGCTCTTCCATGATTTTTAAATAATTCTCTCTTAATTCTTCAATATTTGGATACAACATTTCCGGAATAAAAGCACCACCATACTGGCCATAATATCCCTTTTCATCCACTTGAAAATCCATTAATTTATCCATCTTCTTTTTTTATTTATCGCCTTTGATAAGGCTTCTACTTTAGCCAAATCCTTTAAACCGGGTTCAATTTCTAATTTACTGTTAAAATCCCAACCCCTCAGTTGCGGATGATTAAATTCATTGTCTAAATCTTCAACAGACAATCCTCCTGCAATTAAAAAAGGTTTTGAAAAATTTTTAGGAATGATATTCCAATTAAATTTTAATCCTGTTCCACCTCTCGCTCCTTTTATTTTTGTATCAAAAATAAAGAAATCAACCTCCAAATTCTCTAAACCTTCAAAATCTTTTTTAGTTTCAACCGAGACAGCTTTTATCAAGCGGAGACCTTTCCTCTTTAATTCTTGAATATACTTGGCATCCTCCTCGCCATGCAATTGAGCATAATCCAAATTATAATTTTGAACTGTTTGTACCACGAAATGGATCGGTTCATCTACAAAAACACCAACCTTTTTTATCTTTTCCGATACGACAGGCAAATGGAAACTTTCCCCTACATATCTAGGAGATTTTGGATAGAATATAAAACCAATATAATCAGGCATGAATTTAGCTACCTCATTAATATTCGTATAATTCTTTAAACCGCATACTTTCCACCTCATTGGATTATAATACTAAAAAATCTTTTAGGGCCTTTCCTGGATCGGTTGTTTTCATAAAACTTTCGCCAATTAAAAAACCCTTATAATTAAATGTTTTTAATTCATCCATAATGCGTGAATCCGAAATACAAGATTCCGATATTTTGATAAATTGATCAGGAATTAAATTAGATAATTCTTTTGAAGCCTCAACGTTTTGCTCCGCAAAATTCTTCAAATTCCGATTATTAACTCCTACTATCGTTATACTATCCATCAAAGATCTTTCTAATTCCTCCCGGTCATGGACTTCTAACAATACCTCCATCCCCAACGATTGAGCCAATTCACTTAAGGTTTTAATTTCTTTTGGAGACAAAGAGGCGGCAATCAATAAGACGATATCTGCTCCCATCGATTTAGCTTCTATCACTTGATACTCATCAATCATAAAATCCTTGCGAAGCATTGGAACCTGAGGGTTAGCTCTTCTTGCCTTGTCAAAATCGGTGAATGAACCCCCAAAATAAGGCTCGTCTGTCAGGACAGATAAACCAGATGCCCCATTTAACCGATAAGATTTTGTTACCTCCTCAATCATTACTTGATCATTGATGATTCCCTTTGAAGGAGATTTACGCTTAAACTCGGCAATTATTCCACTGGCTCCAGGACTAACCAAGGCTAAACTCAAAGAATTCGTTGGCTGAGCAAAAAAATTGGATTTCTCCAATTCCTTAACAGGAATTGTCTGCTTTTGCCTTTCAACAAAAATTCTTTTCTCGGAATTTATTTGATCTAAAATCGTCATTTTATTCTACGATAAATTTTTTAAATACCTGAAAAGCTTTTCCACTCTCCAAGGAATCTTTTGCCATTAATATTCCCTCTTCCATCGAATTGGCTTTTTCAGCAATCCAAAGGGCCGTACCCGCATTGGCTAAAACAACATTGGTCTGTGCCTCTGTTCCCTCTCTTTGCAAAATTTTATACATCATATTGGCAGAATGCTCCACGGTTTCTCCTCCAAATAAGTCATCTTGAACAACCCGTTTCATTCCAATATCCTCCGGATTTAATTCTAAGCTTTCCGTTCTAGTTCCCATCAAATAAGAAGAAGTTAAGGAGATTTCATCATAACCATCTTTACTAAATAGAACGCCAAATTTTTTATCCGTTTCTTTGAAATAATTCTGATAAATTCCAAATACCCGCTCATTATATACACCAGTAATTTGCTTTTTCACTCTGGCCGGATTCATCAAAGGACCCAATAAATTAAAAATCGTTTTAATTCCCAATTCTCTTCTGACCGTCCCCACAAATCGCATGGCAGGATGGAATAATGGTGCATGTAAAAAACAAATGCCAGCCAATTCCATCTTTCTTTTTAATATATTTTCATCATTGGTAAATTTATTTCCTAAAAACTCCAATACCGTAGAGGATCCAACAGAGGAGGAAACTCCATGATTTCCGTGCTTGATGATTTTTTGTCCAGCCCCGACTACCACAAATGAGGAAGTAGTTGAAATATTGAACGTATTCTTTCCATCCCCACCAGTACCACAAACATCCATAGCATCAAATTCCTCCATATTTAAGGTATTTGCTAATTCCATCATGGCATCTACAAAACCTCTTAACTCATCTGTTTGAATTAAATTAAACCAATAGGTGGTAAGAAAGGAAGAAATTTGGGAGGGATTAATTTCTCCTCTTCCAATCCTTCCCATTACCTCTCTAGCTTCATCATAAGTTAAACTTTCCCCCGAAATTCTTTTATCTAATATATTTTTCATAAATCTTATCTAATGTTTCAATATTCCCAAATACCCATACTAAACAACCACACAATTACTAATATTTTAATTTTCTAATTTTCTTTAATCCAATTTTTCAACATATTATGACCATATTGTGTCAGATAGGCCTCAGGGTGGAATTGCACTCCCCGAATATCATATTTCCCATGGTATTCTGCCATCACATAGCCATTGTCATCCTTAGCAGAAATGAACAATCCTTCAGGCATTTTTTCAGGAATAACCGTCCATGAATGATACCGACAAACCTCAAACCTTTGCGGTAAACCATGAAATAATCGATCAGAAGAATCTACAATATTGCATTCTGTTGTTACTCCGTGTAATACTTCTCCCATATTCATCAATTCTCCTCCGAAAGCTTCTGCGATGGCCTGGTGCCCCAAACAAACCCCAAAAATACGTTTTTTAGGGGCAAATTCCTTAATTAAATCCAACATTATTCCAGCTTCAGAAGGAATTCCTGGGCCTGGTGAAAGGAGAATATTATCATAATTCTCCACTTGTTCTAATTGAATTTTATCATTTCGAAAGACATCTACATGGCAATCTAATTCCTTTAAAAGGTAAACCAAATTGTAAACGAATGAATCATAATTATCAATTACTAATACTTTTTTCATATTAATCTAAATTTGGAGCCAATTCGATGGCTTTCCTTAAGGCTGCTAATTTATTATGTATTTCTTGCATTTCATTGGCAATAATAGATTTCGCTACTACACCCATTCCTGCCTGATAAAAAATAGTTTGTCCTTTCGATAAAAAGGTTCGAATGGCAATTGCATGATTAAAATTTCCACTAAAATCCATATAACCAATGGCCCCCCCGTAGATATGACGGTTTGTCGGCTCCATTTGGTTAATGATTGTCATGGCATTATGCTTAGGTGCCCCACTCAAAGTTCCAGCAGGAAAAGTATCGGCGACCAATTGCAAAGGATTGACACCATCATGGATATTTCCACTCACTTTTGAAACTAAATGAATGACATGAGAAAAAAACTGAATTTCTTGGAAAGTTTCAACTTTTACATTCGTAGCAGACCGACTTAAATCATTTCTGGCGAGGTCTACCAACATGACATGCTCGGCAGTCTCCTTCGGATCTATGGATAATTCTTTGGCTAAGATGGCATCTTTTTCATCGTCTCCTGTCCGGCGAAATGTGCCAGCAATCGGATGAATTTCGGCAATATTTCCTTGAACCTTAATTTGTTTTTCAGGGGAAGCTCCTAGAATATGATAATTTTCATAATCAAAATAAAACATATAAGGTGAAGGATTTATCGACCTAAGTGCCCGGTATAATTGAAAATCGTCACCTTTGTATTTTTGAGAAAACCTTCTTGAGGGAACAATTTGAAAAACATCTCCCCTCAAACAATGTTTAATAGATTTTTCAACAATCTCTTTAGTTTCCTGCTCAGATAAATTCGTTTTTTCCTCTCCTTCTAATTCAAATTTTTCGGAGGAATAATGAGGTAGTTTTAATAAATAATTTAATTGACTTAGATCTGGTTCTTCCCCATTATAAGAATGCGCAAAAAGAGTCATTTGATTATTGAAATGGTTTAAAGCAATGACATAGCGGTAAACCATATACCGAATACTTGGAATTTCCGTCTCTGGATTTTTTTCTTGGATTTCAATATCTTCAAAATACTGGACAGCATCGTAAGAAATATGTCCGAACAATCCATTAGACATCGGAGAATCTCCTGGTTCTGAAGAATATTGGAAGCTCTCAGCAAATTCCTTTAGGTAGTTGATTGCTTGTTTTTTATCCTCAAAGCTAAAGGTTATTTTTGATTGGTCTGGGTAGACTGCTTGAAGAGTAGAATGATTTATTTCAATGGAAGCAATAGGATCACAGGCAATATGAGAAAACCCATGTTCCCTCCCATGATAATCAGCAGATTCTAAGACAACAGAATTTTTAAAATTCCCTCGTAATTTCATGAAAATACCAATTGGAGATAAAGTATCTGCAAGTTTTTGTTCTCGAATGGTCTTTACGTTAAACTGTTTTTTTATTGATTCCATTTTTACTAATAAATAAAAAAGGCCTACTTGAACAGTAAGCCATTAGTAAAATATCTTTAAATACAACACAGCGTAACTGTCCAACAGGCCCTTATTCCTGCCACCAAATTACGTTATATGTTGCTTGAATGTTTCTCATTACTTTACGAATTTAAAGGGAAAATTTAATATTTCAAAAAAAAGGAAAAAATTATATTTTTAAACCTCCTCTCTTCCTAAATAATTAAACGGATTTATTTTCCTTAGTTCTATTTTAATATCTTCGCTTACCTCTAATTCATTAATAAAATTAACAAAAATAGTTTGATCAATTTTAGTATTAATTCTTGTAAGTTTTTTTAGGGCCTCATATGGTTCAGGATAGGCTTCTCTTCTCAATACAGTCTGAATGGCCTCTGCCACCACGACCCAATTGTTTTCTAAATCTTGATTAATTTTTTCTTGATTCAATTCCAATTTACTCATTCCTTTAATCAAAGATTCGTAGGCAACTAAATTATGGGCTAATGGAACCCCAATATTTCTAAGAACGGTGGAATCCGTCAGGTCTCTTTGTAATCTTGAAACTGGCAGCTTGGAAGATAAAAACTGAAAAATTGCATTGGCATATCCAAGGTTCCCCTCTGCATTTTCAAAATCGATCGGATTGACCTTGTGGGGCATGGCCGAAGAACCAATTTCTCCTTCTTTGATTTTCTGTTTGAAATAACCCATTGAAATATAGGTCCAGATATCTCTTGAAAAGTCAACTAAAATGGTATTCAATCTTGCCATAGCATCAAAATAGGCAGCTAAATTATCATAATGTTCTATTTGTGTGGTATATCTAGTTCTTATGATCCCTAATTTTACACATAATTTTTCGCCAAATTCTAGCCAGTTTATTGCTGGATAGGCAACATGGTGAGCATTAAAATTACCCGTAGCTCCCCCAAATTTTCCCGTAAACGGAATTTGAATTAGCAAGTCCATTTGTCTTTCCAATCTTTCAACAAAGACCTTTAATTCCTTTCCCAGTCGGGTGGGTGAGGCAGGCTGGCCATGGGTATGAGCTAATAATGGGATATCCTTCCATTTTTCGGATAAATCAGCTAATCTATTTTTCACTTCATTCAGCTTTGGCAAAATGATTTCATCATGCGCTAACTTTAAAGAAACTGGAATGGCCGTATTATTGATATCCTGAGAAGTTAAACCGAAATGAACAAATTCTAAATATGGCTCAAGACCTCTATTTAATTCCTTCATTTTAAATTTGATAAAATATTCTACGGCTTTTACATCGTGATTGGTGATTTTTTCTTTATCCTTAATCCACTCAGCATCTTCCTCGGAGATATTTTGGTACCAAGAACGCATTATCGGAAATAAATCTTTTGGAAAATCATTCAAACTTGGTAAAGGAATTTCGCAAAGGGAAATAAAATATTCAATCTCCACAAAGATTCGATACTTTATTAAGCCAAATTCAGAAACATAGGGCGCTAAAGAATCGGTTTTCGCAAAATATCTCCCATCGATTGGAGAGATGGCATTCAACTGATTTATTTTCATAATGGATTCTAAATTGCAAAGATAAGGAATAATAGCTAAATTTTTATAATTTTACAGCATGTTGAATCCTAGAATCCTATCTCCCATATTAGCATTTTTTATAGCAGGAATGATGACGGTATTTCTTTCATTTATACCTGATATCAATGCTTTAATTATGCTAGTGGCTTTTTTATCGGTATTTATTTTAGGTTCAGGAATGATTTTTTTTGTTTTAGATTATTTGATTTTTCAGGAAGTCAATAAACTGTATGACCAAATTAAATTTTTAAAAAAGAAAAAAATCAATATTTCCCCACGAAAGGTCCTTATTCAAAAAGGGAATCCTATTGAATTATTAAAGACCGAATTAAATTCGTATTTGAGTACCAAAGAAGATGAAGTAAAAGAATTAAAAAAGGCTCATAAATATCGACAGGAATTCTTAGCTGATGTATCCCATGAATTAAAAACACCCATTTTTGCAGCACAAGGTTTTGTCCATACTTTATTAGAAAATCCAGATGAGAAACCTGAAATCCAAAGAAGGTTTTTGGAGAAAGCGGCAAAAAGTTTGGATGGATTGGATGATTTGGTGAAAGATTTATTAACTGTAAGCCAAATTGAAACGGGGGCCATCACCATTGAAAAGGAAGCGGTAGATCTAAAAAAAATGGTTCAAGATATTTTTGAGCAATTAGAAAATAAAGCCAAGAAAAGGGGAACTGTTTTCAAAATGATTGGGGATACTCAGGAAGTAATTGTTTTCGCAGATCCAAATAAAATCAAACAGGTGCTTTTAAACCTGATTGAAAATGCTCTTAAATATGGAAAAGATCAAGGAAAAGTTTGGGTTGAATTTTTATCCAAAGACTCCTCTTATCAAATAAAAATAAAAGATAATGGGCCCGGTATAGCAGCAGAACATTTACCAAGAATTTTTGATCGATTCTATCGGATTGATAAGTCAAGAGCAAAACAAATCGGTGGTACTGGCCTTGGTCTTTCAATCGTTAAGCATATTATTCAAGCCCATGGTAGTAAAATCATGGTTGAATCGAAGGTAGAACAAGGTACAGAATTCTTTTTTAGATTGGAAAAAGCCTAATTTTCTCCTTCTTTTAGTTTTTCTGCATTTTCATGAATTCGTAATTTCTCAATAAAGTCCTCAATTTCCCCATCCATAACCACGGGTAAATTATAAACTGTATAGCCAATTCGATGGTCGGTAACACGACCTTGCGGATAATTATAGGTTCTTATCTTATCTGAACGATCACCAGTGCCTACCATGGATTTCCTATTTCCTGCAATCTCTGCATTTCTTTTGGCCAATTCAATTTCATATAGACGAGACCGAAGTACCGTCATCGCTTTATCGAAATTTTTGATTTGAGACCGCTCATCTTGGCATTGTACAACTAATCCGGTTGGTATATGCGTCACTCGCACCGCCGAATAAGTGGTATTCACAGACTGTCCTCCCGCCCCCGAAGAACAAAAGGTATCTTTTCGAATATCATTCATGTTAATTTGAACATCTACCTCATCTGCCTCAGGTAATACCGCTACAGAAGCTGCTGAAGTATGAATTCTTCCCTGGGATTCTGTAGCTGGAACTCTTTGTACACGATGGACACCAGATTCAAATTTTAATTTTCCATAAACATCTTCCCCTTTTACCGAACAAATCATTTCCTTATAACCTCCTGATGAGGCCTCGGTATAATCCATTACTTGAAAAGACCAGCCCTGGTTCTCTGCAAACCGTTGGTACATTCTAAATAAATCTCCCGTAAAAATACCGGCTTCATCCCCTCCTGTTCCTGCACGAATTTCCAAAATACAATCTTTGGAATCGTTGGGATCTTTAGGAATTAACATTTCTTTTAAAATTTCTTCTATGGCTAATTTTTGAGGTTCCAAAATATCTAATTCCTCTTTTGCCATCTCTCTAAAATCTTCGTCCTTTTCTGTAGAGATAACCTCCTTAGCACTTTTAATATTCCCTAAAATCAGTTGATATTCTTCATATTGATGAACAATCTTCTGAAGATCTTTGTATTCTTTACCCAAACTTGTAAATTTCTTCAAATCGGAAACCACCTCCGGCATGGAAATTTGCTGTTCTACCTCATTAAATCTTTCCTTGATGGCTTCTAATTGATCAATCATTGAATTAAATTTTAAAAATCGGTGCAAATATAGTAATTTTAACCGTTTAAATGATATTTCAAATCGATGAAAAAATACTTTGCTCTTTTCCTTTGCATATCCTTATTCCTTTCTTGTGACCTTTCAAAAAGAATCGATACAAGCAAAGCCGTGGAGGAAATGGAATTGCGAAAAGTAAAAAGAATTCTTCCAAGAGAAATTATTTCAGAAGTAACTAAATATGGAATGGAAATAGAAAGTGCGCTAAAAAACGACTCGATTTCTTTGGACAGCCTGAGAAATAAATATGCTGTAAAAATTTATTCTGGAGATCTCGCCACACTTTCAAAAGAAAATTTAGATAAAAAATTAATGGAAGTTATCGATGCGATGGATTATGCCATTGAAAATAACCAAACTATACCGGCAACCATTCAGCGAAACAGTTCTGAGGATAGTTTATTCTATCTATTTAATCAGGAAAATCAAACCTATATCATTGGTTTTTCTAAAAAGAATATTATTCTCAATTATGAGTAATTTCGAATGATTTGAATCATCTGGTTATAGATTTCCTGTAATTCCCTTCCCTCCAACATGGTTCTTTGTTGATAATAAAGGTTATCATCTGAATAATGATTTTTCAAAGGCCCTAATTCCTGTGGAATATCTTTCATAAAAGCAATCATTTGAGCCTTTAACAAGGGTTCCAATAAGGATTGGTCCAATTCTAAATCTTTTAATAAAGTTTTTGATTGCTCCCATAAAAATCGAGAAAATTCGGAAGCAAATAATGAAGCTAAATGGATTTTTTTTCTTTCCTCCGAGGTAACCTCGTACATAACATTGGAAATTTGCTTGGCCAAATGAATTAATACCCCTTGCATATCCGTATGGGTGGCTTCAATAAACAGTGGCACATTCTCCATGGATATATTCTTATTCTTCACAAAATTCTGCAAAGGATATATAATTCCTACCTGAGTATTGGTCTCACGGTTGGGATCAAATTGAAATAAAGCCTCCGAAAGATTGTAAGTTCCAGTTACTAATACCAAGGTAGCATTTTCTGGCAATATTAATTCCGGTAAAACCTGGGCATAGGCTAATTCGGGTATGCAAACAAAAAAGATTTCGGATGGAGAATTAGAGAAATCTAAATCCTCTTGAATATCGGCCTTATATAAAAAACTGGCTAAATCATGGGCATTCTCTGGATTCTGACTAAATATTTCATTGACACTATTACCAGCATTTTCCAAGGCGCGTGATAAATGCCAAGCTACATTTCCAGCCCCAATAAACGATATCTCCATAAATTAAACGAATTTTTCCATTTTGGTCCCAATAAAAGGCAACCATTGCTCATCCAAAATTCCAGAAAAATTTCGTAAAAACATAACGAAAGAAGGTTTAAATGGTTTACGTTTTAAATCCATTCCAGCCTCCTCAGGAGTTCGATCTCCTTTTTTCGCATTACAAATCTGACATGCCGTAATTAAATTGTCCCATGAGGTTCTACCCTGCCTTGATTTTGGTTGAACATGATCCAAGGTAAGCTGATCCTTTGAGCCACAATACTGACAGGTTCCATTATCTCTTTTAAAAATATTTTGCCTGGATAAAACAACCCCTTTATAAGGAAAATAAACATACTTATTCAAACGAATAACAGAGGGATAAGGGAAAATATGATTTACCGTGCGAATTTTATTTTGGGAAGATTCTGCCACTAATTCGGCCTTATTTAGATAACAAAGCAAAAATGCCTTGGGCATGGAACAAACTGTTAGTGCAGAATAATCTTGGTTTAGGACTAAAACCTTGGGATTTTGGGGGTTCATATACAAAAGATTTAGGGTTGATTATTAGCTCATTCCTCTCTCAATCCCTTGTCTTTAAAGTTAGGCATTTATTCCAAATAAAACAATACCAACCAGAACCAGAGAATTATCTTTTTGTAAAATATTTACCTAATTTTGTAAGATAGTAAACTCGACCATGGAAAATTTAAAAAATAAGATAAAAAAATTAGCTAAAGAGATTAATCAAGAGGTGATAGGTTTTAGACACCATATTCATCAGAATCCTGAACTCTCATTTCAAGAATATAATACGCAAGTATTTATTCAAAATGAATTAAAAAAACTAAGTATTCCTTTTGAATCCGTTGCCAATACAGGTACCGTTGCCATCATCAAAGGAAAAAATCCAGATAAAAAGATTACTGCTCTCCGAGCAGATATAGACGCCCTTCCCATTATTGAGGCCAATAACATTTCCTATAAATCAAAAATTGATGGCGTAATGCATGCTTGCGGACATGATGTTCATACCTCTTCTCTTTTAGGCACTGCTAAAATCTTACACACTCTCAAAGAAGAATTTGAAGGTACTGTAAAATTACTTTTCCAACCAGGAGAAGAAAAAGCTCCGGGCGGGGCGAGTATGATGATCGAAGAGGGTGCTTTGGAAAATCCAAAACCACAAAGTATCATGGGCCAACACGTGGCACCCAATATACCCGTAGGAAAAATTGGATTTCGGGAAGGAATGTATATGGCAAGTACGGATGAAATTCATATAAAAATAATTGGGAAAGGAGGCCATGGAGCCATGCCTGAATTATGTATTGACCCAATCCTTATTTCATCCCATTTAATCGTTGCCATGCAACAAATAATTTCAAGAAATAAAAATCCAAGATTCCCATCTGTTTTGACCTTTGGGAAAATTGAAGGACTTGGGGCAACCAATGTGATACCCAACGAGGTAAGTATCCAAGGGACTTTTCGAGCAATGGATGAAAACTGGCGAGAGGAAGCCTTAGAAAAAATAGAAAAATTAGCCATCGGATTAGTAGAATCAATGGGAGGAACCTGTGATTTTAAATTGGTGAAAGGTTATCCCTATTTAGAAAATAATCCGGAATTAACCCGAAAATTAAAATCTTTTGCCATTGAATACATGGGGAAAGAAAATATTATTGATTTGGATATATGGATGGCTGGAGAGGATTTCGCCTTTTACAGCCACCACATGGATGCTTGCTTTTATCGATTAGGGACAAGAAATGAGGAAAAAGGAATTATTTCCGGTGTCCATACTCCGACCTTTAATATTGATGAAGAAGCACTGGAAATTGGTCCTGGTCTCATGGCTTACCTCGCCCTGCGTGAACTTAGTCAATAGGAAAATTCAAAGGATCAGGATAAGTAAATTTTTTGTTCAATGCTCGCATTATTTTTTGAGAATTGATGATTTTATTATTGGATTTGGAAAGGATTTCTTTTGGAGGAGGTAATCCTCTATTTTTACAATCCTTCAAGGCTAATTCCTTTTTCAAAGGATGCACAGGTGCTACTAAATTGTAAATTCCCAATAAGCCTTTTTCTACCCCTTCAAAAATAAAATCAATAACATCTTGTTGATGAATATAATTAACTCTTGAATTTCCTTCTCTTATTATTTTCCTTGAAAAATATTTTGCTGGATACCGATCTTTCCCCATTAATCCCCCTAACCGAAAGATTAAATAATCTAAGCCAGATTCTTGTATAATTTTTTCTGCCTGAAACATACTGGATTGTTCACTCAAAATTCCATTTTCATCAACTTCTCCATGGCCCTCTTGATAAATAGAAGATGACGAGGTAAAAACAATTTTTATTGAATTATTTTTGGGAATATTATTGGTCCAAAATTTTAAAAAACCCAAATATTCCTCCAAATCAATTTTTGATAAACGAGGAGGGATGGCCCAAACTTGAATTTGTTTCTCAAACATGAATTTTGGAAAATATTCCATATTTGCAGCAAACCGAAAATCAATGTCAAAAACATTGGGAGGTAATTCAAGCCCCTTTAATTTAGGAGAAATCCAAACTTCATATTGATTAAGTCCAAATTTCAAGGCCAGAGGTAATCCCAACCAACCAGCTCCATAAATGACAATTTCCTTTTTCATTATTGTATATTTAAGAAACTATTTTTAAGATGAATTTGTTTCATAGAAGTAATTATAAAAAATGAATAGAATTATTTTCAGTATCGGATTCTTAATTTTTTTGTTTGGAATTGATTTTTATGTATTCAATTCCATCAAACTTTTAACCAAAGATTTAACGAATTTCATCCGAAATATAGTGCATTTTACCTATTGGGGATTATCCTCCTTGGTTTTCTTAGGTATTTTATCTTATCGTTTTCTACCTTTAAATTTTTGGAACGATTCGATTAAAGTACTTTGGCAGGGTTTCGTGATGGTTTCTTTATTCAGTAAATTATTCGTTGTAGTTTTTTTATTTTTAGAGGATTTAACCAGACTGATCCGTTGGGGAGGCCTTGAAACAAAACAGATTTTAAACCCTGATCAAAAAATAGATAAGACCATTTCAAGAAGTGAATTTATTTCAAAATTAGCCTTAGGTGCTGGGGCCATCCCAGCTGTAACCTTTACCTATGGCATACTATCCGGAGCACATGATTACCGAATTGAGAAAGTTAATTTAAAAATCCCTAATCTACCCAAAGAATTCAAAGGACTCCAAATAGCGCAGGTATCGGATATTCATTCAGGATCTTTTTTCAATAAAACAGCCGTAAAAGGTGGAGTTGAAATGCTGATGAATGAAAAACCCGATATGATTTTTTTTACTGGAGATTTGGTTAACAATAAGGCCGAAGAAGTTAGAGATTATATCCCTGTTTTTGAGAAGTTCAAAGCACCTTTAGGAGTATATAGTACCCTGGGGAATCACGATTATGGCGATTATGTTGTATGGAATTCAGAAAAGGAAAAAAGACAGAATTTAGAGGATTTAAAAAAAGCGCATAAAATAATGGGCTTTGATTTATTAATGGATGAAAATCGGATTATTAGGTCGGCAGGAGAGCAATTAGCGATTTTGGGTGTACAAAATATAGGTATTGGAAGGTTCCCTTGGTATGGAAATTTAGAGAAAGCCTATGAAAAAACAGAAGACGCTTCTGTTAAATTATTATTATCGCATGACCCCTCACATTGGAATGCAGAGGTAACGGAAAAATACAAAGATATTCAAGCTACTTTTGCTGGCCATACTCATGGAAGTCAGTTTGGAGTAAAACTCGGAGAAAGCCGTTGGTCTCCAGCACAACATTTGTATAAACAATGGGCTGGATTATATCAGGAAGGAGACCAACAAATTTATGTGAATAGAGGTTATGGTTATATAGGCTATCCTGGAAGGGTTGGAATGCCTCCTGAAATTACGATTTTTACCTTGAGCTAAAATTTTACTAAATTAAAAAAGTTCAAAAATTCCGGAAGCAGAATGATTGAAAATAATTTTTTTAATTATCTTTGCAAAATAAAATGGCTTTGTGGCCGAGTGGCTAGGCAGAGGTCTGCAAAACCTTGTACAGCGGTTCGAATCCGCTCGCGACCTCCATAAAAAAAGCATCCCGAATTATCGGGATGCTTTTGCTTTTATAGCCTTTTTCATCTTTTTAAAAGTCTACCAAATTGACCAAGGATACCTTGACTTAAAACCGATAGCCTAGCCCCATCTGCAAACCCAACTCCTGAAAGGTAAACTTATAGCTCTC
>CAZXZK010000010.1:34976-39904 GCA_964645295.1 uncultured Cytophagales bacterium
CGAGTGGCTAGGCAGAGGTCTGCAAAACCTTGTACAGCGGTTCGAATCCGCTCGAAGCCTCCAACAAAAAGCAGTGATTTTCACTGCTTTTTTTATTTCCTAAAGTGTTTAGAGTGAATTTATCCTATTCGGTATTTGTAAAGTACTAAAAAAAAGAATTTTATTTATATTAATTCAAAATAATTCGAAAAAAGGTAATTTTTTTTCAAAAAGTTAAATAAATAAATTGCATCCTTAAAAATCCAATTGTATTTTTGCGGACTGAATAATACTGAAATCATATAACATGTTTCAAATTAGCCAAATGAAAAAAATCCTAAACTTGAGTTTAGTTTTATCGATCATCATCGCTGTTTCCTTAGGGAATCAAGCAGTAGCACAAGACTCTGCAGAAGGCGAAAAACTATTTAAAAACAACTGTGCAGCCTGTCATAATTACAATGAGGAGATTCTAGTAGGCCCTGGTTTAAAGGGTATTACAGAAAGAAGAGATCTTGATTGGATTGTGGAATGGGTACATAATCCGCAGAAGGTTATTGCCTCTGGTGATAAATATGCAGTTGATTTATATAATAAATATAATAAAGCTGCCATGACAGCTTATCCTAATTTTTCTGAAGGTATTTTATCCTATATTAACGAAGCCAATGAGGCAGATGCAGCAGCCGCAGCTGCAGCCCCTGTAGCCTCAGCAGCTGCTGGAGTTGATTCGGGAAATAATGGCTTGGGTGGTTCACTAGAGATCATTTTGATTGGTTTACTTCTTATTATGGTGTTGGTATTGGTAGCTTTACTTTCCATTGTTAATACCTTATCAAAATTAACTGGCCAAGTGCAAGAAGGGGAAGAACCAACTGCTTTCATGGCAAAGATTTCTGAAAATCTGAAGGCTTTAGCAAATAATTCAAGTGTCCGTACTTGGGTAATTTTAATCGTTGTCCTTTTTGGAACAAAAGAAACCTTGGATGCTGCCTATGGTATTGGAATTCACCAAGGTTATGCTCCGGAACAGCCTATTAAATTCTCCCATAAATTACATGCTGGAGATAATCAAATAAATTGTAATTATTGTCATACCGGAGTCTATATGTCTCGCTCTGCTAATATTCCTTCAGCGAATATTTGTATGAATTGTCATAATGAAATCAAAAGAGAATCTCCGGAGATTCAAAAAATATATACTGCAATTGAGAAAAACGAACCAATCAAATGGGTTCGTGTACACAATCTTCCAGATTTAGCCTATTTCAATCACTCTCAACATACCAATGTAGGGGGATTAGAATGTTCTAATTGCCATGGAGAGATTGAGAAAATGGAAGTGGTACAACAAAGATCCTCCCTGACCATGGGCTGGTGTATTGATTGCCATCGTCAGACTAATGTTAATGCAGCTGGGAATGCCTATTATGACAAATTAGTGGAGATCCACAATGCTTCTAGCAAAGAGCCAATGAAAGTAAAAAATATTGGTGGACTAGAATGTTCTAAATGTCACTACTAAAAACTAATTGAAAAAATTATTCTGAATAAGAAAAAATTATATGGAAAATTCGAACAAGCGGTATTGGAAAGGAATTGAGGAGCTTAAGAACGAAACATCATTTGTAAAAAACATCCACAATGAATTTGGAAACATGCCTTCTGAAGACGATTCAAAAGGCAATTCTATTGTAGATGGAGTAGGAACTCACCGAAGAGATTTCTTAAAAATGTTGGGATTTGGAGTGGCAGCTGTTTCTTTAGCAGCCTGTGAAGCTCCCGTTAAAAATGCTATTCCTTATATCAATAAACCTTTAGATGTAGACCCTACGGTAGCAAATTGGTATGCCTCTACATTTGTTGATGGAGGAGAATATGCCTCAATCTTGGTAAAAACAAGAGAAGGTAGACCAATTAAAATTGAAGGCAATAAATTAAGTCCAATTACCCAAGGTGGTATTTCTGCAAGAGCGCAAGCCTCTGTTTTAAGTTTATATGATAATGAGAAACTGAAAGGACCTCAAGCCTCGGGCAAATCAACAGATTGGAATAATTTAGACCAAGAAATTATGGCTAAATTAGATTCAATTGCTTCTAAGGGTGGAGAAATTAGAATCATTTCAAATACGATTTTATCTCCTACCACCAAAAAAGCCATTTCTGAATTTACCACAAAATATTCAGCTAAGCATATAAGTTATGATGCCAATTCGGCATTTGGTTTAAGTGTAGCTCACGGAGGTTCTCTTCCAGAATTGAATTTCAGTAAAGCCAATACCATTGTTAGTATTGGTGCAGATTTTTTAGGAACATGGATTGCTCCCACTGAATTTGCTAGGCAATGGGCTGAAACTAGAAAAGTAAGCTCAAGCCAGGAAGGTAAAAAAAGCATGTCTCGCCATTATCAATTTGAGACTATATTATCCAATACAGGAGCTAATGCAGATTATCGAACTACTTATAAGCCATCTCAAGAAGGCTTGGTAGTGGCTGCCTTATACAATGAAATTGCTAAATTAACCGGCGCTTCTTCCATTGATACTGCTTCTTTAAAAATTGATCACCTAGCTGAAGCTGCGAAAGATTTAGTTGCTTCAAAGGGAGCTTCTATTGTCGTTTCAGGTTCAAATGACCCTTCCATTCAACAGTTAGTTATTGCAATTAACCAGTTAGTTGGAGCTTATGGAACGACGATTAATTCAGGCGTAAGCGTTCATTACCGCCAGGGAAGTGATACTGAAATGAATAGTTTCATCAAAGATTTAAAGGCTGGAAAAATTGCCGCTGTCATATTCTATAATGCCAACCCTGTTTACAACCACCCAATGGGTTCAGTGATAGCAGAAGCTTTGAAAAAACTAGAATTAAGTGTTGCCACCAATGAAAGAGCTGATGAGACAGCTTCTTTATGTAATTTTATTGCACCAGACTCCCATTTCCTAGAGTCATGGAATGATGCAGAACCAAAATCGGGTTATTATTCATTAACTCAACCTGCCATCTCTACTATTTTTAAAACTCGTCAAGCACAATCGAGTTTCTTAATTTGGGCTGGTAAAGACGGAGATTATGCTAAATATTTGAAAAACAATTGGCAAACATCCATTGCCAAAGTGGATAATATCGGTTGGAATTCCATTCTTCATGATGGGATTTATGGAACAAATTCAACCATAAGTTCATCAAGTCCTTCCGTGAATTTAGCTGAAATTGCCTCTTTGATTGCTGCTAATTACCAAATTGGAAATCAATCTTTAGAAATTTCAGTTTACGAAAAAGTAGGTATAGGAACGGGTTCACAAGCAAATAACCCTTGGTTACAAGAATTCCCAGAGCCAGTATCCAAAGCATGTTGGGATAATTATGCTAGTGTATCTCAAATCACGGCTGGTGAATTAGACTTAAAACAAGGAGATATCGTTAAAGTATCTGGAAATGGATATTCGGTAGAATTACCTGTATTAGTTCAACCAGGTCAAGCAAATAATACCATTGCAATTGCAATTGGATATGGTAGAACTAAAGCTGGAAAATCAGCAGATGGCGTAGGAGCAAATGCTTATCCATTCTTATCAGAAATCAACGGAGCTTGTGTAGGAGCTTGCACCAAAGGCGTAAGTTTGGAAAAAACAGGAGAGGAAAAAGAAATTGCTCAAACACAAACACACCATACGGTTATGGCTCGAGAAGCTGTTATTCAAGAAACCGTCTTGGCTGAATTTGTAAAAAATCCGCAATCAGGAAGATATAAGCCTGAAATTTCAACAGCAGAAGGAAAAAAGAAGGCTACAGATATTTCACTTTGGAACGGTCATGAGTATAATAACCATCATTGGGGAATGGTCATTGATCTTAACTCCTGTACTGGATGTTCGGCTTGCGTTGTAGCATGTTCGGCTGAAAATAACGTACCAGTCGTTGGAAGACAAGAAGTGATCAATAGAAGAGAAATGCACTGGATGAGAATCGATCGATATTATTCATCAGATGCAGAAGTAGAAGACTTAAAAGGATTAGAGGTTGCTTCAAATAATCCTGAAGTGGTATTTCAACCAATGCTTTGTCAACATTGCGACAATGCACCATGCGAGACAGTATGTCCGGTATTGGCCACTACTCACTCAACAGAAGGTCTTAACCAAATGACTTATAACAGATGTATTGGTACAAGATATTGTGCGAATAACTGCCCATATAAAGTAAGAAGATTCAACTGGTTTAGATATTATCAAACAGATGAATTTGATTTCCATTTTAATAATGATTTAGGAAGAATGGTTCTTAACCCAGATGTAACAGTTCGTTCAAGAGGGGTTATGGAAAAATGCTCTATGTGTATTCAAAGAATCCAAGAAGGAAAATTGAATGCTAAAAAAGAGAAAAGAAGACCAATTGATGGTGAAATTCAGGTAGCTTGTGCTCAGACTTGTCCAACAAATGCCATCACATTTGGAGACAAGAATGATCCAAACTCAGCTATTTCAAAATTATTGGCTGAAGAAAATGAAGGAAGAGCATACGGGGTCATTGAAGAAATCAATGTAGCACCGAATATTGCTTATTTATCAAAAATTAGAAATAAAAATAATAAATAATATGTCGCACGTAGTATCATCCGTTAGAGTACCCTTAGTGACTGGTGGGAAATCCTACTCTGATGTTACAGAAGATATTTGTAAACAAGTAGAAGGCGCTCCAAGTAAAGAATGGAAAATTGCCTTTGGAATCTCTGCCCTTACATTAGCTTACGGAGCTTATTGTTTGTTTTGGACATGGTGGCAAGGTATTGGAGTTTGGGGTCTTAACAAAACCATTGGATGGGCTTGGGACATCACCAATTTCGTATGGTGGGTAGGTATTGGTCACGCAGGAACCTTAATTTCTGCCGTACTTTTATTATTCCGCCAGAAATGGAGAACCTCTATCAACCCGTCGGCAGAAGCAAT
>CAZXZK010000011.1:0-5534 GCA_964645295.1 uncultured Cytophagales bacterium
CAACTGATTTGATGTTATACCTCATTCGTTTGGTTACCCCGAAAGGTGGAACTACAGAAGATATTTTAGAAGTTTATCACCACGAAAATTTTATCTATGTCCTTTTACAATTAAATGGTAAATTAGAATTAGTAAACTATTTTGAATTTCAATCTAGCTTAGAATTATCCTTTTATATACATTCTATCAGAGAATCTTATCAAATAAATCTTGATTCCCATTTTGTAAATCATCATGGATTGGAAAAATTGGATGAGGAATTTAAAAAAGAACTCCAAGAATTGAATATTCTTAGTAAATTTGAAATAAATGAATAAAAAAATCGCCTTTTTCCCGGGTTCCTTTGATCCTTTTACAAAAGGACATCAGGATATTGTTTTGAGGGCTTTGAATCTCTTTGATGAAATAGTCATTGGAATTGGGCATAATTCAAATAAATCGCGTTATTTCAATTTAGAAAAAATGCAAAAAAGTATAGAAAAGACCTTTATTGGAAAACCAGTAAAAGTCATTTCATACACCGATTTAACAGCCAATATGGCTCTTCAAGTCGGGGCTCAATTCATCTTAAGAGGCCTAAGAAATACCACTGATTTTGAATATGAAAATTCTATTTCACAAGTAAATAGAAATATTAGCGGAAGCTTAGAAACCATATTTTTAATCACATCTCCTTCTCTAGCTCCAATATCATCTTCTATTGTAAGAGAACTTTATAAATTTGGAACAAATATCGAAGATTATATTCCTTATAGTTTAAAGGATTTGGAGTAATTCTTGATATTTATTTATGACATATCGGATGGAAGAATAGGTATTTCTTTTAACTATGGATAAGTCATTCTCAGATATCCATTCAACCCGCTCTATTCCTTCCTCCTTCTGAGGAATTAAATAATCATTATTTCCTTTCATTAAATACCATTTTGTTCTTTTTAAGGCGCGTCTATTTCGAAAAGAATAGGTGTGGTAAGTGGTACAAATTTTTTCTTGAATGATAGCATCGACATTGCATTCTTCTTTTATTTCTCTTACTGCACACAATCTAGAGTTCTCCCCTTTTTCCATTTTACCTTTTGGAAGATCCCATTTTTTTAAACGGTAAATATGCAGTAATTTATTTTCATCATTTCGAACAATTCCTCCGGCCGCCTTTACTAAATCATAAAATTTAAATAATTCAATTTTTACCGGTTTCAATTTTTCACAAAGGATGGTTAAGGAATTAAAATTCTTTGTCAAACCATGGTGTAATAAATAAAATAATTTTTCTACTAAATCAGAATGAAAATTAAGTATTAAAGTATGACCTTTAAATTCGGATGGTTTAAAGGGACAAAGTCCTGCATCGATGATTGACTGAAAATCATCTTCCAATAATTGATTATTCCAATTCTTTTTGGTTAATAATTTGATCGGTTTATCGTCTATGAACAGGATCATCTTCCAAATTTTTAACGAAATTAAAAATCTTTTTGAGTATTTTCATCAAAATAACTTATTTTTGTTTTAAAGAAGTAATATGATGGAAGAAACAAGTTTATCACAGGAAGTCGCACAAAATTTATTAAAAGTAGAGGCAATTAAATTGAGGCCAAATTCACCGTTTAAATGGTCTTCAGGTTGGAATTCACCTATTTATTGTGATAATCGAATTTCTCTCTCTTATCCTGGTATTCGTTCCTATATCAAATCCGGTTTATCTGCTTTAATAAAGGGATACTATTCAGATTGCGAGGTAATAGCTGGGGTCGCAACGGCCGGCATTGCACAAGGTGCCATGGTTGCAGATTTTTTGGAACTTCCATTTTGTTATGTTCGTCCTGAACCCAAAAAACATGGGATGGGAAATCAAATTGAAGGAAGAATTGAAAAGGGTCAAAAAGTTGTCTTAGTTGAGGATTTAATTTCTACGGGAGGTTCTTCCTTAAAAGCGGCAGATGCCTTGAGGGAGGCAGGTGCTGAGGTATTAGGAATCGTAGCCATTTTTAGTTATAATTTTCAGATTGCAGATGATAATTTTGAGGCAAAAAACATCAGTTTTTATACCTTGAGTGATTACAATACACTCATCGAAGAAGCTGTAAAATTAAACCATATTACTGAACCAGAATTGGTAACCCTGCAAGATTGGAGACAAAATCCATCTGAATGGAAATTAAATTAATTTGCATTTATTACCAGGTAAAATTTTAAGGAACCCTTTTATTTCCAGTTGAATGACCAAGGAGAATATTTGAGAAATTTTCATTTCAGCTAAGCTTGCTAAATTTTCAAAATTTTCTTCTTTTTTGTTTTTTAATAAATCAACAATTTTTGTTTCCTCCGGTTGGAGTCCATCAAAATTAATTAGGATTGATTCCTTGTGAGTCATTTTGGGTTTATCTAACCAATTCATCCATTCAAAAAAATTTTCAGGAGAAAGATACAAAACAGCTTTATTTTCAAATATTAGCCGATTGCAACCTATTGAATAATTTTTATCCAAGTTACCCGGCGCAGCAAATACCTCACGATTATACGAATTAGCAATATCAGCTGTAATCAATGCCCCACCTTTGGAAGCTGCTTCCATGACAACAACTACATCAGACAAACCTGCAATAATTCTATTTCTCATTGGGAAATAACGTGGATCAGGTTTAATTCCCCAAGCGTGTTCGGAGATAATTCCTCCAATTGTTAATAAATCATTGACATATTTTTTATGAGCAAAAGGATAAATATAGTCTAAACCTCCGGCCATAATGGCATAATTACAGACCCCGAATTCTATGCATGCCTTGTGCATGGCAATATCAATCCCATAGGCAAACCCTGAAATAAAATTAATTTCAAAAGATTGAGCAAATTGTACAAGTTCTCTGGTTAAAGATTCCCCATAGGTGGTCGATTTCCTAGTTCCTACTACTGCAACAGAAGGTTTATTAAAGGTCAATTGATCTCCTTTGGCAAACAATAAAATGGGAGAATCCGAACAATTTCTCAATTTTTCTGGGTAATCATTCGAAAGAAAAAAAAAGGTTTTAAGATTATTTTTTTGTACACTCTTAAATATTTCCTCGGCTTTTTTTAAATACATTTTTTGAGAAATTGCTTTAGCTAAGACAGGACCAATATCATTTACTTTCAATAATTGATGATATTTTTTGGTAAATAAATCTTCCATTGAACCAAAGTATGCCAATAATTTTTTGGCTGTTTGGTTTCCGACTCCTGGAATTTGTGACAAAGCAATTTGATAAATTAATTCTTCTTCAAAACTTAATGGCATGGGTATTTTTTCTGAAAAATACCAAATTATTCTGAAATTTGACTCTTCAAATCAGCTAGGAACTCTCGAATATCACTTAATTGGCTGATAATTTCTTCTTTTGAATTAGGGGGCTGTGGTTTATTTTTCAAAGATTCTTTTGCACCTTCAATACTCATTTTTTGAACCTTGACCAACAAATGAATTTTTTTAATCATTTCAATATTTTGAGGGGTATATTTTCGAATACCCGCCGAACTGCGTTTAGGGGTCAATTGTTCAAACTGACTCTCCCAATAACGAATATTTGATTCCTTCACTTCAAATATTTTTGCAACCTCTTTAATTGAATAGTAATTTTTGGAATATTCCATCCCTACAATAGATTATTTTCGTAATTTTGGACTTTATATAAAATTGACAAAATTATTTAAGAAAAAAAATGACTTCGAAAGAAATTCGTCAACAATTTTTAGATTTTTTCAAATCCAAAGATCATTTAATTGTTCCATCTGCACCATTAGTTGCAAAAAACGACCCTACCCTTATGTTTAATAACTCGGGTATGGCTCAATTTAAGGATTTCTTTCTAGGAAATGGTACACCACCTTCCAAAAGAATTGCAGATACTCAAAAATGTTTAAGAGTTTCTGGTAAACACAATGATTTGGAGGATGTAGGCTTTGATACCTATCATCATACCATGTTTGAAATGTTGGGAAATTGGTCTTTTGGAGATTATTTTAAAAAAGAAGCAATCAAATGGTCTTGGGAACTACTAACAGAGGTTTATCAATTACCGAAAGACCGAATCTATGTTTCTGTTTTTGGGGGAGATGAAAAAGATGGGGTACCATTCGACCAAGAAGCCTTTGATATTTGGAAAGAAATCATAGAGGAAGATCGAATCATTTTTGGAAATAAAAAAGATAATTTTTGGGAAATGGGAGAAACTGGACCGTGCGGACCTTGTTCTGAGATCCACATCGATTTAAGAGACCAATCTGAGGTGGATAAAAAACCAGGAAAAGAATTGGTAAATGCCGACCATCCTCAAGTGGTGGAAATTTGGAATAACGTATTTATGCAATTTCAAAGAATGGCCGATGGATCTTTGGTGAATTTACCAGCCAAACATGTGGATACTGGAATGGGTTTTGAGAGATTATGCATGGCAATTCAAGGAAAAAAATCTAATTACGATACCGATGTATTTCAACATACTATCACTCATATTGCAAAAAAAGCGGGAAAAACATACGGAGAAGAGCAGAAAGCAGATATTGCTATGAGGGTAATCTCAGATCATATTCGAGCAATTGCATTCTCCATCGCGGATGGCCAATTACCCTCCAATGCCAAGGCAGGTTATGTTATCCGAAGAATTTTACGAAGAGCGGTACGCTATGGCTATTCTTATTTAAATTTCAAAGAACCATTTCTTTACGAATTAGTTCCTCTATTGTGCGAACAATTTGATAGCATTTTCCCTGAATTAAGTGCACAAGAATCCTTTGTTGCTAAGGTAATACAAGAAGAAGAAGCAGCCTTTTTACGCACATTATCTACCGGCCTTGTTCGATTGGACAAATTAATTGAAGAAGCTAAATCCAAAGGTCTAACCGAATTAATTGGTGTAGAAATTTTTGAATTGAATGATACTTATGGATTTCCGGTAGACCTAACAGCTCTAATTGCCAAGGAAAAAGGAATTGGCATCGACGAAAAAGGTTTTGAAATAGCTTTAGAAGAACAAAAAAATCGTTCTAGAAAGGATGCAACCAGTTCTTCAGCAGATTGGGTAATTCTAGTGGATGATAATCAAGTTGATTTTCTTGGTTATGAAGAAATTGAAACAGAGACTCAAGTTTTAAAATACCAAAAAATAGAAAATAAAGCTGGGGAACAATTTAAGATTGTCCTTGCTGCAACTCCTTTTTATGCTGAATCGGGTGGGCAAGTAGGCGATACTGGAACTTTGGAATTTAAACCTTCTGGATTAAAAATTCAGGTTTTAGATACGAAAAAAGAAAATGATTTAATTATTCATCTCGTTTCAGATACCCAATTTGAAAAGGTAGCACAGGAAACTGTCGTTGCCAAAATAGATACCAATCGAAGAAGTGCCATTACTAAAAACCACAGTTCTACACATCTGATGCAAGCGGCTCTTCAAGAGGTATTAGGAAATCATGTAGCCCAAAAAGGTAGTTTGGTTAACGAAGATATCTTGAGATTTGATTTCTCGCATTTTCAAAAAGTAGGAGAAGATGAAATTCGT
>CAZXZK010000011.1:5544-6044 GCA_964645295.1 uncultured Cytophagales bacterium
CGTAAAATTGAGGAAATCGTCAATCAAAAAATTGAAGCACAAATTCCATTATTAGAAGAGAGAAATATTCCAATTGAAGAAGCGAAGAACAAAGGTGCAATGGCCTTATTTGGAGAAAAATACGGTGATTTTGTCCGTGTTATTACTTTTGATAGAAATTTTTCTGTAGAATTATGTGGTGGTACCCATGTTAAAAATACCGCTGAAATAGGTTTATTTAAAATAATTTCTGAAGGTTCTGTTGCAACAGGAGTACGCAGAATTGAAGCAATAACGGCTAAAAAGGCCTATGAATTATTAAATCAACAAGATCAATTAATCAAACAATTAAATGATCTTTTAAAATCTCCGAAGGATTTAGAGAAAGCAGTAAAAAATCTGATTGAAGAAAACAGTGCTTATTCAAAATTAATCCAAAAATACCAAGAAAAGGAAGTTAAAGGATTAGAAAATGAATTAGTTAAACAGGTTCGTCCTATTGGAGATGTAAATTTAATCAA
>CAZXZK010000011.1:6158-25386 GCA_964645295.1 uncultured Cytophagales bacterium
GAAATTAGTGGAAAAGCCAGTATAGCAATTTCAATTGCCAAAAACTTAGTCGAATCTAAAAACTTAAATGCAGGACAAATTATTCGTGAAATTGCCAAGGAAGTACAAGGTGGTGGTGGTGGGCAAGCCTTTTTAGCAACTGCCGGGGGAAATGACCCATCAAAATTATCAGCTGCCGTAGATAAAATAGATGATTATTTAAAATAATGAAGGAAATCCCCTTTTCTCCTTTAGAAAATTGGGTTGAAAAATTAAATTATTGGGGAAGAGCGAATGTCCCCTTTTACTTTTTATGTGATTTTTCATGCCAAAATACCTGGGCTGGTTCAAAAAATGAAGCGGATGAATTGGGTATTTTATTTAGTTTTAAGGGCTCCAAGGAGGAAGAAAAAGAGAAAGTACCTATCAAAAAATACCCCATCGATAAACGGTTATATTTTGATAAATTTAAATTTGTTCAAGAACAGTTAAAAAGAGGTAATTCTTTTTTAGTTAATCTAACACAAAAAACAAAAATTGATTTAAATCAGACCTTGGAGGATATTTTTCATCGAGCCAATGCCCCATATAAATTATTGGTAAAAGAAAAATTTGTGGTATTCTCACCAGAAACCTTTATTCAATTAGAAAATGGAATTATCCGTTCCCACCCGATGAAAGGAACTATTTCAGCCACTATTCCTAATAGCAAATCGATTTTATTAAATGATTCAAAAGAAAATGCTGAACATGCTACTATTGTTGATCTAATTCGAAATGATATAAGCCAAATTGCTTTTCCAATAGAGGTAAAAAAATATAAATATCTTGATTTAGTTAAAACAAATGAAGGAGATTTATGGCAAATGAGCTCCATTATTCAAGGAAAAATAAGTTCGAATTTTGAAAATAAAATAGGATCAATTCTTCAAGCATTATTACCAGCAGGCTCTATCACCGGAGCTCCTAAAAATCAAACCTTGGAAATAATCCAAGAGGTTGAAGGATATGATAGAGGTTTTTATACCGGTATAATGGGGTATTATGATGGAAATAGGTTTGATTCTGCGGTATTGATTCGGTATATTGAACAAGAAGAAAACCAATTTTACTTTAAAAGCGGGGGAGGAATCACCGTTTTTTCTGATTTAAATAAGGAATATGATGAATTAATTCAAAAAATTTACCTACCTTTTTAGCATGGAAAATTACTTAGAGACCATTTCAATAGTCAATAAAAAGCCTCTAAATTTATGCTATCATCAAGAACGGATTCAGGAGGTTTTTGAAGAAAAATTTCCCCCAAAAAGAGCTTGGGAAATAGCCGAACTCATACCGGATATTTTAGATAAAAGATGGATAAAATTACGCTTTATTTATAATGATAAAAATTTTAAAATAGAGCTAAGTCCTTACTTTAAAAAAACTATTCAAAAATTAATCTTTGTTGATATTGAAGATTACGAATATTCCTATAAATATGAGGATCGACGATTTTTATATGAGTTATTAAAACACCATCCTGGGTACGATGAGGTAATTATGATAAAAAATGGGTTAGTCACAGACGCAACCATCGGTAATATTGCCTTAGAAAAAAATGGGAAATGGTATACTCCTCAATACCCATTATTAAATGGCACAAAAAGAAGAAAACTGCTGAAAGAGAAAATACTCATTCCTAAAAATATAAAGAAAGAGGAAATTCAGGAATATGATAAAATTGCCATTATTAATGCTTTTCTAGACCTAGAAGAAAGCAATATCCTTTCTGTTTCAAATGCCTTTTTGTAAATTCACTGTTGCATGAGCCAAACAAAAAGTCCTTCTTTCTTATTAAGACAAAAATTTCCATTTGAGCCCACTCCTTCTCAGGTTGAATTATTTAATAAATTAAATAAATTCATTCTGAATAAGGATGAATGGGATGCATTAACTTTTGTTTTAAAAGGCTTCGCAGGAACAGGAAAAACCACTGTAATTTCTACTTTAATAAAAATTTTAGGAAGTTTTGGATATAAATACGTTTTATTAGCACCGACCGGAAGAGCTGCAAAGGTAATGGCAAATTATTCTCAAAAAAAGGCATTGACCATCCATAAAAGAATTTATAAACAAAAAAACAATCCACATACTGGCACGCTGGCCTTTGATCGAATGAATAATTATTCGATGAGTACGATATTTATTGTGGATGAATCTTCGATGATTTCAGATGAAAGTGAATTTGGGACAAATTCTTTGCTAACGGATTTAATTGAATATGTATTCACACACCCTAGTAATGGCCATAATGGAAATAAATTAATACTTGTTGGGGATACGGCCCAATTACCTCCAGTAGGTTCAGATGAATCGCCCGCCCTTCAACCAGATTATTTAGCACAAACCTTTCATTTTGAAGTAGAATCACATGAAATGATAGATGTTATGCGGCAAAGTATGGATTCTGGTATATTATTTAATGCCACATCTTTAAGAAAATTAATCCAAAATGATCAATTCAATATTTCTTTTTTAACGAAAGGATTTAAGGATTTCTATCGAATGAATTCCGAAAAATTAGAGGATGGGCTAAACTATGCCTACAATAAGTATGGAAAAGAAAATGTCATCATTTTAACACGTTCAAATAAAAATGCTGTCATGTTTAATCGGTATATCCGGCAAACCATATTATTTAATGAGGAGGAAATTTCTAATGGGGATTTATTAATGATTGTTCGAAATAATTATTTTTGGTTGGATGAGGAGTCTCCTGCTGGTTTTTTAGCAAATGGTGATTTTTTTGAAATAGTTCGAACATTGAGAGAAGAAGAAATGTATGGGTTTCGATTTTTAAATTTAGAAATTCGATTAATTGATTACGATGACATTCCTCCTTTTGAGGTAAAAATCAACTTGGATACCCTCTATTCGAACACTCCTGCCTTAAGCTTAGAGCAAAATAAAGCACTTTATGAATCTGTTGGCAAGGATTATGAACATATTCCCAATAAACGACTACGGTTGGAAGCAATAAAAAAGGATCCCTATTTAAATGCGCTTCAAGTAAAATTTGCCTATTGTTTAACAACCCATAAAGCACAAGGTGGACAATGGCCATGTGTTTTTGTGGATCAGGGATATTTAAAAGAAGAACAAGTGGACAAAGAATTTGTCAGGTGGTTATATACAGCAATTACTAGGTCCACTCATGAATTATTTTTAGTCAATTTTAATGATCGGTTTTTCTTAAATTAATTCTAAGGAATTTAATCTAGCATCTATTATCTCTCCTTGGGCAATACTAAGACCTTTAAAGAGTGCTGAATTTAATTGACAAGCTTTTTCCCAACCGTTTTTGGCAATAATTTCAACATAGGGTAAGATCGCGTTATTTAGGGCATCTGTAGAAGTTATTGGAACTGAACCTGGAATATTTGCAACACCATAATGAATGATACCATCAACCAGATAGGTGGGGTTTTCATGGGTCGTAGGATAAATGGTTTCAATGCAGCCACCTTGGTCTACTGCTACATCCAAGATAACAGAACCTTTTTCCATTAATTTCAAATCTTCTTTTTTTATTAAATGAGGGGCCTTTAAACCGGGGATCAAAACGGCACCAATTAAAATATCAGTAATTGGTAATAATTCTTTAATCTTTATTTCAGTAGAAAATAAGGCATGGACATTAGGGGGTAGTATTTGATCTAATTGTCTAATTCTGGAAAGATTTTTATCGAATAAATAAACATCAGCACCTAAACCTGCTGCCATTAAAGCCGCTTGAAGACCCACAACCCCTGCACCCAAGATGGTTACTGTAGCTGGTTTTACACCTGGCACTCCACCTATTAATTTGCCTTTTCCTCCACGGTGTTTTAATAATAATTCAGCACCATTAAGGCTAGCAAGTCTACCTGCCACTTCTGACATTGGAATTAAAAGAGGAAGACTTCCATCATTCAATTCAACTGTTTCAAAAGCAATATTAACTGATTTTGTTTGAATCATAGCATCCAACAAATCAGGGTCAGAGGCAAAGTGAAAATAGCCAAAAATGACTTGATTGGGTTTTATTAAAGGAATTTCTTGTTTTTGAGGCTCCTTTACCTTGACGATTAAGTCAGCATTCGCATAAATGTCAGATGCAGCCTCTAAAATCTGTGCTCCGGCTAATAGATAGTTTTCATTTGTGAAATTCGCTCCTAATCCAGCATCTTTTTGAATCAAAACTGTATGGCCTTTTTTGACAAGATAATCAACGGAAGAGGGATTTAAACCTACCCGAAACTCTAAATTTTTAATTTCTTTGGGAACGCCAATATTCATAATGATTAGATTTAAAAAAGATAATGGGCCTCGAAAGACCCAATATCCGAATTGTTGATGAAGTATTTATAAACGAAATTATGAAAACAAAAATAATTTGTCAATATATGCCTGAAAATAAAAAAATTAATATAATTTTATGAATAATTTAAGAAAAATTTTCTTAAATAAGGATTAATTTCAATAAATAACGGAAAAATTATAATGAAAAATCAATTAGATGAGGTGGATATGGCAATCCTAAGGGAATTACAAATTGATAATACGATAACCTTAAAGGATCTGTCTGCCAAGATTCATTTATCCTTAACACCGACTTATGATCGAATTAAACGATTGGAAAAAAAAGGAATCATTCAAGAGAATGTAGCGATTCTTGATCGGAACCTGTTAAATTTAGGATTAATTGTTCAATGCCAGGTTAGTTTAGAAAAGCAAAATCAAAAGATGTTTAAGGAGTTTGAAAAGGAAGTTTCAAAAATTCCTGAGGTGATGGGATGTTATTTGGTATCTGGTTCTTTTGATTATTTATTAAATATTGTGTGTGGAAGTGTCCAAGATTACCAACATTTTCATGAGGAAAAATTAAGTACTCTCCCCCATGTGGATCATATCAATAGCATTTTTGTCATAAAAGAGGTTAAAAGGAAAACCCAATTACCTATTTAAATTTCAATTCATGAAGGGAATTTAAAATTATCTGCATGGTTTCGGGACCGATACTCATACTGGTCAAATATTCACTATGGGGAATGGGAGAATTTTTCTGAAAAAAACTGGGTTTTAAAATATAACCTAGGGCATCTTGCGTCAAACCCATAACAAATTTTGGACCATTAGTTTTCATCATTTTTTTTGTTTCAAAACTCATTATTGGTACAGATTCCCCTGGATGAGAAGCAAATTCTGCTTCTCCAATTTTAAAAAAAACAAGTTCTGATAAAACAGTTGATTCAAACTTTCTTTTTATGGTACCTATTTCTGAGAGTTTAATAAAATTTGGGTTTTTTACCGGAAAATCTACCATTTTTGAATTGAATAATAATACATCGCTTTGATTCAGTATGGGTGTTTTTAGAAGATTGTATACTTCTTTTCCGATTCTTTCTCCATAAAATTGGGCATTTTCATAGGATGATTTAATTTCCTCGGGTTGAACCCAACCTCCTATTGCACCTTGAATGAACATATTAACCCCGCCCTGTATTTGATCCAAATATTGATAATATCCCCATAAATAATCAGAACTAGCAGCATCAATGGCATCATCTAAAATAGTTGGATGACAGGCAAAATTTGTCAGAGTAACAAGATTATTTCCCTCTAAATCATTAAACCGAATGCAATTTAAATCTCGATCAATTTCATCTGGTTCAGAAATATTCATTACCCAATCCTCCCCGTGTTTTCCAAGGGCATATTCCATCTTAGCAGGTTTTCTATGTTTATAGGCTTGAAGGATGGATTCTACAGCCTGATGAATTATTTTATTCATATACGCTTCCACCACTCCTGAGTGCATTAAATCTTTTCCCCAAATTCCAACTACATCCGGTCCGGAATGCGTGTGAGTTGAACTCATTACAATATTTTTTGTATTAATTTCAGGTTGAATTTGAGAGATTTCTTTACGTATTTCTTGTAAAACAGGATAAAGCATTCCTATACAATCAAATGTAAGGATTGTTAAATTTTCATCCTTATTTTCGATGAACATTGTTTTAACGTATAGAGAGTCGTGAATATCAATAAATGGTCTATTGGGTTTACCACCAGCCAAATACAAGGTATCATTTTCTGGATTGATAGTTAGTTGAAAAGCCCCAACCCGGAAATCTTGGGCATGGGAATTGACAAAGATTAATAAGAAAAATAATATTTTTTTCATATTAGGATAAATTTTGTATTAGTAAAAATAATCGTTATTTTTATTTTTAATTTTAAATTAATTTAGAATTATGAAAAAATACAGATTTTACCTTTATTTTTTTTCAATTTGTTTTTTTGTAGGAATAGTATCATGTAAAAATAAGGAGAATCATCATCCGAATATTATTAATGAAAGAGAAATAATTTCTTATAATTTCGATGTAAGGCCCATTTTATCGGATAAATGTTTTACTTGCCACGGGCCGGATGCAAAAAAAAGGGAGGCAGATTTAAGATTAGACCAAGAACAGTCCGCTTTAGCCGCTTTAAAAGATAATTTAGGCAAATACGCCTTGGTTCCAGGTAAACCGGAAGAATCAGAAGTGTATCATCGCATCATTGCTACTGATAAAAAAATAATGATGCCACCGCCTGAGTCCAATTTATTTTTAAATGAACAGGAAATCGCCATATTAAAAAAATGGATTGAGCAAGGGGCAAAATATGAGAAACATTGGGCATTCACCAAAATTGAAAAACCGCAACTTCCAGAAAGCGATTGGGGAAATAATGAAATTGATCGGTTTATTTATAAGAAATTAAAATCCAAAGAATTAGAACCCAATGAGCGAGCTAAAAACTATGAATTAATTAAACGTTTATGTATTGATCTTACAGGATTACCTCCAAAAGCTGAATTAATCCAACGATTTAAAGAATTTAAATCTCCTAATACCTATGAAAAACTCGTAGATGAATTATTAGCCGAAAAATCTTATGGAGAAAAATTTGGCGTATTATGGTTGGATATTTCAAGATATTCAGACTCCTACGGATACCAAGATGACAATATTCGTACCCAATGGCCCTATCGTGATTGGGTTATTCATGCCTTAAATGAAAATATGCCTTATGATCAATTTATCACTTGGCAATTAGCGGGAGATTTATTACCAAATTCCAGTAAAGAACAAATATTAGCAACTGCCTTTAACCGCAATCATAAATATACCGAAGAAGGGGGAATCATTCCTGAAGAATATCGAATAGAATACGTATTAGATAAAACGAATACCTTTTCAAAAGGAATATTAGGAATGACCCTTGAATGTGCTCAATGTCATGATCACAAATATGACCCTGTTTCACAAAAAGAATATTATGAATTATTTGCCTTCTTTAATAATTCGAAAGAAAAAGGGTTCGAGGGAGATGTGAGTCAGTCTAAACCAGCCAAGACTCCCATCCTATTTATAGACAAAAAAGAAACGCAAGAAATTCTTCAATTCATCAATCACAAAGATACCAATCAGTTAATGGTATCTGTTATGGAGGAATTAAATGAAAAGGAAAAAAGAACAACTTATATTCTAGACCGAGGGGTTTATGACGCCAAAACAATACCTGTAGAAGCTTCTACTCCGAGTTCAATTTTAAATTTTTCAAACAAATATAAAAAAAATCGTTTAGGACTTGCCCAATGGGCAGTATCAAGGGATAATCCATTGACAGCCAGAGTATTCACCAATTTAATTTGGCAAGAAATCTTTGGTAAAGGTATTGTAAAATCATCGGGAGATTTTGGCATGCAAGGAGATCTACCTACGCATCCGGAATTATTGAATTGGTTAGCAGCTGATTTTATGGAAAACAATTGGGACATCAAAAGATTAATAAAAAAGATTGTCACTTCATCAACCTACCAACAATCCTCCAAACTGACAGATAAGCACCTGAAGGTTGACCCAGATAATATTTACTATGCTAGGGCACCAAGGCTACGTTTTACAGCCGAGAATATTCAAGATTTTATTTTGGCATCCAGTGGTTTATTGATCGATGAAATAGGTGGCCCGAGCGTTAAGGGTTATCAACCAGATGGGCTTTGGGAAGCGGCAACCTCCGGAAGGGGGGTATTAGCTACCTATGTTCAGGACCATGGTAATAAAATTTACCGAAGGGGAATTTATAATTTCATTAAATTAACGGTTTCTCCACCGAAAGCCATCATGTTTGATGGAAGCAATAGAGACCGTTGTGAGGTAGGCAGAGGAAGAACGAATACTCCCCTACAAGCCTTAGCCATGTTAAATGATCCGATGGTTTTAGAAGCTTCCCGGGTTTTAGCAATCAAACTAAATAAAAAACATGCAACGATCGATTCTGCCATAGAAGATGCCTTTATTCGAATTGTCTCTAGGCCCATGCGATCCCGAGAAAAAACGTATTTAAAAGATTATTTTGAGCAAGAACTTTCGTATTTTCAAAAAAACAAGGATAAAATTGGTTCAATGATGATAGTAGGAGAATATCCTATTGATACGAAAGATATGCAACCAAAAAATGCCGCCTTAATGCAGTTGATTGTGAGTTTATATAATTTAGAAGAAGCCATAACGAAAATATAAAATGGAAAAGGAACAATTAGAACATGGGTTAAATTTTAATAGAAGAAAATTTCTATCAAAATTATCTGTAGGTGTTGGTAGTTTGGCCTTAGGTTCTTTATTAGTACCTGACTTTTTTTCAGAAAAAAAAGAAACAGAGGATGCATTAATGCGTGCATTACCCCATTTTGCCCCAAAGGCAAAAAGGGTAATCTATTTATTTCAAAATGGTGCACCCTCACAATTAGAAACTTTTGATTATAAACCATATCTACACAAGGCCTTTGGAACAGATCTGCCGGAATCGATCAGAAACGGCCAACGCCTGACAGGCATGACAGCCGGACAAAAAAACTTTCCACTGGTTGGATCGTATTTTGATTTTCAGCAATATGGGGAATCGAGGGCTTGGATTTCCTCCTTATTTCCCCATTTATCGAAAGTAGTAGATGATTTATGCATCGTTAAATCTATGCATACTGAGGCGATTAATCATGATCCTGCTTTAACATTTTTTCAAACCGGGGCACAGGTTGGAAACCGGCCAAGTATGGGGTCATGGCTTAGCTATGGATTAGGTTCGGAAAATGAAAATCTCCCAGCTTTTTGTGTTTTATTATCAAGAGGTAAAGGAAATGGCCAAGGCGTTTATTCTAAATTATGGTCAAATGGATTCTTAGACGCCAAACATCAAGGGGTCCAATTTTCAAATTCCGAGGATCCAGTATTGTATTTATCAGATCCGAAAGACATGCCAAGAGATCAGCGAAGAAGGATGTTGGATCACCTGGCTGCCATGAATGATATCAATTATCAGGAATTTAATGATCCACAAATTTCGACAAAAATTCAACAATATGAAATGGCCTATCGCATGCAAACGGCTGTTCCAGAAATAACAGATGTAAGTAAAGAGCCGGATAGCATTGTAAAATTATATGGACCCGATTGTTTAGTACCTGGTACCTACGCAGCAAATTGTTTATTAGCGAGAAAACTTTCTGAAAATGGGGTACGTTTTGTTCAATTGTACCATCAAGGGTGGGATGCACATGATAATTTGCCTAATCAAATGGTTGGTCAGGCAAAAGACGTGGACCAATCCTCTGCTGCATTAATTACTGATTTAAAACAAAGGGGTTTATTGGATGAGACATTGGTCATTTGGGGAGGTGAATTTGGAAGAACCAATTATTGTCAAGGAAAATTGACACAAGAAAATTATGGAAGAGACCATCATCCGAAAGCATTTTCTATTTTCATGGCAGGAGGAGGTGTAAAATCAGGAATGGTCTATGGAGAAACAGATGATTTTGGATATAATATCACCGAAAACCCTGTTCATGTTCATGATTTTCAGGCAACCATTTTACATTTAATGGGCATTGAACACGAAAAATTTACTTATAAACATTTGGGAAGAAGATATAGACTCACGGACGTACACGGAACTGTGGTAAAAGATATCATTGCTTAATCATTCATGGAAAAACAAAAGAAAAAAACCTGGAAATGGATTTTAGAAAACCTCCTGATTTTTTGGTCATGTTTGATAATAATTTTTCTCCTATTTGAAAAATCAATCTTCGTTCCAAATTGGTTAATGGTAGTTGGAAGATCTCATCCTCTTATACTCCATTTTCCCATCGTTTTCCTAATACTGACTTCAATAAACCTAATTTTCAAAGATTTAATTCAAAAAATTTCCATAAAATGGATTAGTTTAATTACTGCTAACTTTACCGGCCTTACCGTTTTAGCTGGATTAATCCTTGCCCAACAAGAATACGAGGGATCTTTATTAGATTGGCATAAATGGACAGGAATTTTAATATATTTTACCAGTATTGGAATATATTTTTTACCAAAAAAACCAATCTATTTTCCTAAAATAATCGGAATTGTCTTATTGGTTGGTATCATTCTGACAGGTCATTTTGGTGCAGAACTTACCCATGGAGAAAATTTTTTAACGGGACCGCTTTTAACCAATAAAAACCAAGAAATGCCAGAAAATAAAGAAATGGTATTTAATGAAATCATTCAACCAATATTAGAAAACAAATGTGTAGAATGCCATCGAGATGGAAAAACAAAGGGCGATTTACGTTTAGATAATCTGGAGGGAATACAAAAAGGAGGGAAAACAGGTCCGTTTTTTCTTGCGGGAAATATAGGGCAATCCCTATTTTTAAATCGAATTAATTTAGGAATAGAGGAAAAAGAGCATATGCCGCCGAAAAATAAAACCCAATTAACAAAAGAAGAAATTGAAATACTGGAATTATGGGTAAAAGCGGGTGGAAGTTTTACAAAAAAATTTTCAGACTTACCTGAAAACCACCCATTAATAAATTATAAACCAAAGGTTTCTTCGAAAAAATATAATTTTCCAGCAGCTAAACAACAAGATATTGATGATTTAAATAATTTCTTTCGTAAAGTAAAACCTTTATTTCCTGGATCTCCGGCCTTGGAAGTTTCCTATTATGGAAGTTCCTCTTTTGATGAAAAAAGTTTAAAGGATTTAGAAAAAGTAAAAGAGAATATCATAAAAATTAATTTAAATAGAATGCCTCTATCTGGCACTGATTTAAATTTATTTACCAAATTTAACCATTTAGAGGAATTACAATTAAATTTTACAAATATATCTGGGGAACAAATTAAGATTTTCAAAAATATCCCGAACTTAAAACGATTAGCCATTACGGGTAATCCAATTAAAAAAGAGGATATTAAATTCTTAGCAGATTTAAAACAAATTAAAGAATTGTATTTTTGGCAACCAAATTGGGATGGGGCATGGAGAGAAGAATTACAAAAACAATTACCTAAGGTAGTTATTGATTTCGGTTTTGATGATGAAGGAATCATGTATTCATTAAATTCCCCTAAAATAAAGGTAGATAAACAAATATTTCAAGATTCTATATTGGTTGAAATCACTCATCCTATTCCGAATACAATTATACGATATAATTTAGATGGGACCGACCCAGACAGTCTAAATAGCCCTATTTATCAGGCCCCTCTCTACCTAAAAAAGACAGCAGATTTAAAGGCAAGAGCCTTTAGTAAAGGTTGGTACGGTAGTCCATCCGAAGAGAAAATATTTTATAAAAATGGCTATCGACCAAAAAGTTTTAATTTAAAGTATCCTCCCAATAAGTCCTATTCAGCTATGGGCGATAAAACTTTATTTGATGGAATTAAAGGAAAAGCCAATCATACCTCAGGAGAATGGTTGGGTTATACCGATACGAATTTTGAAATGGATATCACATTGAAAGAAAATCAACATCCAAATACGATTAGTTTAAGTTTATTGTATGCAGAAGGATCCTATATTTTCCCGCCAGATCGAGTAAATATTTGGTTATTTCAAAATAATCAATGGAAACCATGGCCTGTTAAACAAAACCCGCAATCCAATAAAATCGCAGAAACTCGGTTTGGAGTTTTAACCTATCCATTACCCGAAACCAAATTCGAAAAAATACGTGTCCAATTAAAACCCATTAACCCATTACCCAAGTGGCATCCTGGTGCAGGTGGAAAAGGATGGGTCTTCATTGATGAAATACTTTTAAATTAAAAATTTTAATTTTTTGATAATTTTTATTTAAATTTATTCAAAGCATCTAAATCTATCTTTGAAAAAGTCTAAATCTATCGTAGATATTTCGAAAGATTTAAATCTTTCAATTGCTACCATTTCCTATATAGTCAATGGGAAGGGGGAAGAAAAGCGTATTTCAAAAAATGTTATTTTAAAGGTACGAGATTACATTGAAGAGGTAGGTTATAGACCAAGTAAATTGGGTAAAAATTTACGAACAGGCAAGACCTTTACCATTGGTTTAATTATTGAAAATATTTCAGACCCTTTTTTTTCGAATATTGCGGCTGTCATTGAAACTAATTTATTTGAAAAAGGATATAATTTAATCACCTTTAGTAGTAAAAATAACCTAACCAAAACGGAGAAAATCTTAGCAGCGACGATTGATTTAAATGTTGATGGCTTAATCATTGCGCCCAATTCCAAGGAAGAAAAATTATATCAAAACATACTAAACAGAGGAATACCCCTTGTCTTTTTTGATCGATTTTTAGAAAATTTAAAAACTTGTAATATTATTACAAATAATTACGAAGGTGTTTTTGATGCCTGCAAGCATTTATTAGATAATGATTTTGATAACATCGGTTTTGTACAAATTATCAGCGATCAAAACCATATTCAATTTAGGAAAAAAGCCTATTTTGATTTTATAGGTCTAAATAAATTAAATTCCTATTTATTAGAGATTCCTATTGAAAGACAATTAAATTTGGAAGATTATGATCAAGAAATGGAGATATGGCTGAATCAAAATCCCCAAATTGATTCAATTATTTTTGGAAATAATTATCTAACGATTAAAGGATATAAAGCCTTAAAATCATTAAAAAAATTAAATTTGGGAATCATTGGTTTCGACAATCATTATGTCAATGATTTAATGGAACCATCCATCACTTCCATTTCTCAACCTTATGAAAAAATTGGAGAAAAAATTGTCTCAAAAGTTCTAGAACAAATTCAAAGTAAAGTCGTAAAGGTTCAAACCAATATTATTCCCACGGAACTAATCTTTGGTGATTCAACAAGAAAAAAGATCATTATTTAATTTATTTTAGTTTTGAATCAATAAACTCCCATTCTCTCACATGGGGGTGAATATGTTCTTTATTGACAATTTCATTCATTTTCTCAATGATATCTGGATATTTACTGGAAAGGTCTTGTTTTTCGTTCCTATCTTCCTTTAAATTATATAATTCCCAAGGAGCATTTGGATTTTTCTTCATATTCATTTTTATCCCTTTCCCCATTTTCAGGGTATTCAAAATAGAAAAAATCGTGCTTTTCTTGTCTATCTCCTTGATTTAATAAGGTTGGCATTAAGGAGACCCCATCGGTATTGATGACCTTTTCACCAGTTAATTCAGCCAAAGTAGCCATCATATCATATTGAATAGAGGGATGATCGGTTACCTGGTTGGGCAAAATTTTATTTGGCCAACGAACAATTAAAGGTACTCTAATTCCTCCTTCATAAACTTCCATTTTTAAACCTCTTAAACCAGCCACGGAATTAAAAAATTCAGTATCTACTCCTGCAGAAAAAGTTGCTCCATTATCACTTGAAAAAAAGATAATTGTATTTTGATCCAAGTTTAAATCTTTTATTCGATCTAAAATCATCCCTACTTGTTCGTCTAAAATACTAATCATGGCAGCATAGGTTGCCCTTGGATATTTGGCCGGGGAATACCCTTTATCACCATAATAAGGTTTATCATCAAATTGAGAGGAATATTGAGAAACATATTTTTTGGGTGCTTGAAGAGCTAAATGCGGTATTGTATAAGGCATATACAAGAAAAAGGATGAATCTTTATTCGATTCAATAAAATTCAAAGCCTTTTCGGTCATTTTTAATGGGGCATAATCTTGCCCAATGAACCGATCAAAATCCTGATCAGTAGCTGTGGATGAATCAATTTTTTGATGAACCATAAAAAATTCATTTCTCAAACTATCCCAATGATCATTTTCCCATAAATGAGTAGGATAATAATTATGTGCTTGTTTTTGATCTAAATAACCATAATAATAATCAAATCCATGATTCAAGGGGCTCCCGGTTGTCCCTACCACTCCCATCCCCCATTTACCTGTCATTCCGGTAGCATAACCTCTTTCTTTCAACATCTTTGCAAGGGTATAGGCACCTTCAAACAAAGGCATTTGTCCACCTTCTGTTTCATCTGTAAATCCTCCTAATTCATAGTTTCCACGAATATAAGAATGGCCTGGGTGTTTTCCTGTCATCAACATACATCGAGATGGTGCACAGACAGGTGCACTACTATAATGTTGGGTAAATCGAATACCCTCCTTCGCCATTCGGTCTAAATTGGGGGTTTTAATCTTGGTTTGCCCGTAAGAGCCCAATTCTCCATATCCCAAATCATCTGCATAAATATAAATGATATTGGGTTTTGAACTTTGAGAAAAACTACCATTAATTATGGTAAGTAATAATAAAATAGTTTGAAATATTTTCATAATAGATTATTCAATCACCAGCCAATTATACGAATTGGCAGGAATTATTAAATTAATTTTTATTTGATAGTTTCGATCTAACTGGTATTCTTTTGGTCTATTTTCTTGTATCCTAATTGTTGCTTTATTGCTTAATCCAGAATAATAAAGGGGTAAATTAATATCAACATTCATATCCTCCCCTGTTGGATTAAATACCATAACCAACCCTTTTTCCTTCAAATTGGAATTTAAATGCATCCAACCGTCCCAAGTCCTTCCATCCGCTCTTTTTAAACGAATGATATCTGAATTTAAAATATCTCGATACTTTTTATACCATTGAATGGTTTTACTGACCATCTTCTTTGTTTTTTCTGTATCGTATAAACGCGGGCCCCTATAGCAAGCCTGAATACCTGCTCCATAATATTGCATCATCAATTGTTCATAGTCTGACAAATGTTCGCTTAATGGTTCTAAGACCGCATCATCACCACCTCCATGATAAACCGTTAGAGGAACGAATCCCCAACCCATTGAAGGGGTTTTTTCCCAAGTAGCATCGTATATATTTTGCCTATTCAAAATTCGCTGTTGGTCTCTTGGTAAAGAAAAATTAACCTCTCGATATCCCATGGCAATTTTATGTGTTCCATCTAAAAAATACCAATCAGGAGCATTGATATAAATTCCCCTTTCATTCATCCATCGATATAATTCTTTTTGTAAATTTATTTGAATCCATTGGGAATCCTCTAAACCTTTGTGTCCGGCATGTTTTGTTGAAGCACAAATATCTCCTGGATAAGGGCCATCATTTTCAAATAAATCAAAACCAGTAAAAAGATAAAAATTCTTTAAGGTATTTAGATAATTTAAGCCCCACTCACTTGCCAAACAAGGGGCATTCCCAAAAAAGGCTCCACCAGGTTTTAAGGTAGTCGGATCAATGACATCCGTTTCTGGTCCGATAGACCGAGAAGAAAACAAAGAATACCCACCTATCTTGATCCCTTTTTCATGGGCATAATCAGCTAATTTTTTCCATCGAATAAGATTATTTGAACTGGTATCTTCCATATTAATATGAGAACCAAAACTCAAAATCAAAGCCTCATAACCAGTACTATCGCATTGGTTAATCGCCTTTATGACTTGTTGGTCATCCCTACTTACCAAATGCATGAAAATGGGGTTTTGTTGAGTCCATGGGGCAATGGTTCTATACATCCTCCTTCGTGCCAAACCATTTCGTTCACGATCATAAGAATCGAGCATTAATTCATAGGTTTTGATAGACTGAAAACCTTGGTTAGGCTTTAAATCAATTCCATAACCTTTATCCGGAAATACTTCTAAAATGGCAGGTGTCATAAATTGATAATTAACCTGGGAGGTATAAGAAGAATCCATAAGCCAATGCGTCGACTGATTAGAAATTTCAGGATGCATGGAATTATTAAATGAGAAATTTGATTCAATATAAAGCTGATGATTTGTTTTCATTTTATCCGTAGCACCTACCACGGCAGATTCCTCTTCTACCACTGCTAAATATTCATTTGAAACTTGATTAATTTGAATGGTTTCCTTAGAGTGATTTATTAATTCAACACTTTTGGATATTAAAGGAATATTATCAAATATTTCATAAATGATGAATAAATCAAGTTCAGGAAAATCAGGGTGAGAAAACAATAAATTTAGCTTTTTACCAGAACCATATTGATGGGTGCTTGTCCAGTTGGTAATTTTAAACGGAAAACTTGGCTTAATTTCTTCGATAGAATAATTTTTGAATTGAAAATTATTCTCTCCTACCTTAATATGCGACTTCCAATCGTATTTAAAATAGGCTTTTTCACTATAATCCAATTCACCACCAATAAAATATTCTTGATTATTCAATTTAATTTTTGCCTCTGGGAGAATGGTTCTCAGTATTTGTTCTCCTGTCATCTTATTCAAAAAATCAAAAGCCACCAAATTGGGGCTCAAAAAAAAGGATTTTTGAATAAGACCGTTGCTTAAAATCAAGGTTTCATGTGAGGCAGTGATCTCGGCTTTTCTGATTGTATGGTCAATTAACCAATCTTGTCCAAAACTAGACCATGAAAGAAAGAGAAAAAGTAAAAATTTTTTGTTCCACATAAAATTACCAAGCAATTCCATAATCTTCTCCGTGGTTACTTGAACCACCCCACAGAGTTTCATGTTTCCAATCGAAATATATAGCATTAATAGGCCCGGAGGTTCTATCATCTAATTTAATGATATAACCTTTATCGATCAATTCTTTCTGAATTTTTTCTGAGGTTTTATCTTGCAAGAGAATACTGCCAGGAATAGGCTGACGATCTTCTAATTTAGTTCCTCCCAAAGAAAGCCACAATTGATTAGAATTCAGATTAGCTGCCTCAGTAGCTTGTTGCACAGTCATATCAAATTCAACCATATTCAAAAAAAATTGAAGAAGATTTTGATCTTGTGTATCACCACCTTGAACAGCAAAAGACAGATAAGGTAATCCATCTTTCAGGGCAATGCCAGGGGTGAGTGTTACCCTTGGTCTTTTCCCAGGTTCCACAACATTATAAGGGTTTAATTTTTCGTCAATGACAAAACTTTGCATTCGTTGACTTAAACCAATACCGGTATTTCCTGCAATAAATGCTGGAATCCAACCTCCACTTGGGGTAATTGAAACCACCCAACCTTCTTTATCTGCTGCCTCAATAGAGGTTGTGCCTCGCCAAAGTCGATCCACATAATCCTCGGTTAAAGAAGCCGTAGGTTTGGCGTCATGATTAGGCATGAAATTTCTTTCTTTTGAATCAGAATGAAAAAAACGCTCATTCAAAAGCTTCCAATAAGGATTTTTTTCACCTTGGAAAGGATAAGGATCACCAGGTGCAATTAGGGCATCGTTTCTCTCTCTATTCAATTCCGAAGCTCTTTTTTTAGCATATTCCTTGCTCAACAAACCCTCCATTGGTTCTTTCGGGCCAAAATAAGGGTCACCATAATAAAAATCTCGATCAGCCATGGCCATATTTAAAGCTTGGTAAATCGTGTGAATATAAGTGGCACTATTATATCCCATGGATTTTAAATCAAAATTTTCAAGGATATTCAAGGCCTGAAGCATCACAGGACCTTGGGTCCATTCTTGCATTTTAAATACCTCAATACCTTTATAATTAATATGCCTAGGTTCTTCCTCTACGGGTTTCCAATTGGCCAAATCCTCCAAGGTAAACAAACCTCCTTCTTCTCGTGTTGCTCTTACAATTTCTTGGGCGATATCGCCTTTATAAAATCGATTAAAAGCCATCCAAATGGCTTCCTTTCGTGATTTACCTTCTTTTAAAGCAGTTCGCTCGGTCTCTACTAATTTATTTAAAGTGGTAAATAAATCTTTTTGAACAAATATTTCTCCTGCTTCAGGGGCTTCTCTCTCTTCACCTATATGAGGCAAAAATAATTTCTTACTATAGGACCATTGTTTTATTCGTTCCTTATTTCTTTCAATACTATTAGCTGTTTGAGCTTCAATTGGATAACCCTCAGCCATCTGAATAGCCGGTTTTAATACTTGCTCTAAACTAAAGGTACCGTATTCTGCTAATAAATTCATTAAACCTCCCGGTGTACCAGGGGTTGTTGCAGCTAATGGACCATATTCTGGGGGAAAATAGTATCCCTTCGATTGAAAAAATTCAGTAGTTGCCCCCCTTGGTGCAATACCCATGGCATTCAATGAGATGACTTTTTTTAATTTAGGATGGTATAATAATACCTGAGTTTCTCCGCCCCAGCTTAAAACATCCCACATGGTACAAGTGGCAGCTAGCATGGCACAAGCGGCATCCACGGCATTTCCACCCTGATTAAATATCGTGGCCCCAGCTGTTGCAGCCAAAGGTTTCCCAGTGATGGCCATCCAATTCTTTCCGTGAAGTGGTGGTTTTTGTGTCTGCTGAGAAAAGACATTCAGATTAAAAATCAAGAGAAGTCCAAAAATCAGTCTGTTTTTCATCGTTATTGAGCAAAAGGTATGCAATAATTTAAATAAAAAATAGTAAATTTAAAATTAAAATTAAATAAAAATGACCAGACCAACCACAACCGAATTCAATCCCTTCTTTGAGGGATACATCCAAAAAACGAAAGGAGAAAATTTAGCAGAATTACGCTTCAATCACCATGCAATCCTGGTGAATTTTTGGGAAACTATTCCTGCAGACAAAATGAATCATGCCTACGCCGAGGGAAAATGGACCATCAAGCAAGTATTCCAACACGTCATCGATACCGAAAGAATCATGATTTACCGAGCATTATCCCTAGCAAGAGGAGAAAAAAACGCCCTATTACCTTTTGAAGAAGATGAATATGTGATAAATTCTTCCATTGATCACCGAGATTGGCTTGATATGAAAAAGGAATGGAAAAACCTAAGAACAAGTACCTATGATTTTTTTAAATCACTGACTAAAGTACGTTTAAATTCTTCTGAAATATTTACTAAATGTTTTATTCTAAAAGGAATTAAAGGTGGTAAAAAATC
>CAZXZK010000011.1:25396-34448 GCA_964645295.1 uncultured Cytophagales bacterium
CTATGATTTTTTTAAATCACTGACTAAAGAGGATTTTTCTAAAATAGGAAAAATAGGAAAAAATTCCATTTCAGTAAATGCCATCTTATTTATTCTTTTCGGCCATCCTATACACCATATTGAAATTATTCAAAACCGTTACCTATAAACTCATGAATCAAAGATCATTTTCAAGAACAAAAAAGAAGAAAATATTTCTTTTATTTTTCATTGCTCTGTTTTTTATCAATGAATCATGCATGCAAGTACCCTATCAAAAGGACAAGAATTTAAGTCTATTTCTTCAAAAAAAGAAGGCAAGCAACGATCCAAAGGACTGGAAATTAGTCTGGGAAGATGATTTCAATGAAATAAATGACCAATATTGGTCAAAGTTGGATATTTACAAAACTGATCGTTTAAATAAAGGATTTGATTCAGTTTCTATTTATCGGGAAAATTGGAGAAAACATGTAGATAGTTGGGCTAGCTATATGTCCAGTACAAACCCCGAAACCGTAACCATCAAGGATGGTTTCCTTTATTTAAAGGCTTTAAAAAATCCGGATACCACCGATTGGGATAATCGCCCCTATCATACTGGCGGATTATGGTCTGAGCATAAATTAGCCTTTCAATACGGAAGACTCGAAATTCGTGCGAAATTAGAAGGAGCTCATGGAGCCTGGCCAGCCCTGTGGTTAATCCCTGAATTCAGTATTTATCCTGATCAAAATAATGGAGAAATGGATATTATTGAACGTTTAAATTTTGACCCATTTGTATATCAGACAATACATTCACCTTGGAACTTGCAATTAAAGCAAGAAGAACCTCAAAGGTTTGTTAAATCCAATTTTAATCAAGATGATTTTAATCTATATTGGGTGGAATGGGGAAAAGATTTTATTCGTTATGGGGTTAATGAAAAAACCAATCTAAATTATAAAAAAATTGAAGGAGGTGGTACCTATCAATGGCCGTTTGATCAACCATTCTTCCTAATTTTAAGTCAGCAATTGGAAGGTTGGCCAGGGAAGGTAACCGATCCGGAGGAATTACCCATTGATATGGTCTTGGATTATATTAAACTATATCAATAAATTGGCAAAATTAAAACTTTAATAATTGATTTGAAATTTCAGGTTTCACTTGGAAAGGATTTTTCATATCTAAAGAAGTTTGAACTTTTAAATCCTTAGGAGATTCTCCTACCCAATTGGAAGATTTAGTATGGATTCTAAGTTCTTTTCGGTAAAAATCAATTTCAAGATTTGTATAAAGTGGATCTTGATAAGGACAAGTATTGGAAATATTGGGGTATTTATCATGGATTTTCTTATCAAAAGATAAATGAGAATAATTGGAACCAACCCAATAATAGGAAGCAGAATTAATATGCAAATAGTTGATTCCTTTTATTTCAATTAATCCATCAATATGCGTATGGCCGTTCATGCAAAGAAGAATTTTGTCGGTAAATTTCTCTAAAATTCCTCTAACCTCAAGGGCATTATCGATTTCACCAGGGCCAGCCAAAGGTTGATGACTCAAAACCAAAATTGGTTGATTGGTATTCTCTAATTCTTTTTTAAGCCATTTTAATTGGTTATTTCCTATAAAGGCGGGGTAACCTCCTTTAAATTTTGAAGACCCTAATTCGTTACAATCTAAAACAATGATCTTAATCCCCTTGATTACTCTAGAATAATAGGGTTCCACTAATTTCCAAATCTTTAAGACTTCTTCTTTATTAAATCCTAAATCCGTATCATGGTTTCCTATAACGTGAAAAATCACCTTATTGGATTGATTAAATTCATCGATTAGTTGATAATTCTGAGGCCTTGGAATAGCAAAATCACCCATTTGGATATTCGCATCTGTTCCTATTCGTTTCATTTCATTCAAAAATGAACTTAATCTCCATGGACTATCATGCATGATATCCTGATGCAAATCTGCGATGATCCCAAGTTTCAATGAATTTGATTCTAAATAATTGGGTAAACTAAATTGGTCCAAATTTAAAACAAGGGATGTTCCTATTAAATTTTTTATAAAACCTCTTCTGTTTTGCTTCATGATCGATAGGTAGAGAATTTGAAAATAAATTTATAAATTATTTATCTTCTCTAAAATAAATCGACATAATTTCTTTTATGGCATCTTTAGGAAGTAAGGCCGTATCAGAAATCCCCGATACAACCCTTGTATCATCATGGTCAATTTTATTTAAATTTCTCCAAGATGAAACTTGCTTTTTAGTAATATAAACTGAAAAATTTCTGTGAATGGTTCCGGGGCGCTCTCCAATCAAATGAATTATCGTTTTAGACTTTTCATTTTCTTTATTTTTTGAAAAAATTTGCTCTCCAATACGATAACCCGCTCTTACTCGTCCATTTTTTATACAAATTATACTAGGATTAAAAGATATCTTCTCCTTTAAAAATTCGGTCTTTAATAAATCAACTAATTCCCGAGCATGCCCCTTATCTGAAATAGACTTCATATTTAAACCATCTGAAATGATTAATTGAATATCAAAATTGGGATGAATATTTTCTATCCTTGCTTTTGATTCTTCCGACAATTCTTCCCCACTCCTCGGATGATAGATATAATCCTTTCTATCCATTGATTGAGTATTCACCCATATTACTGGTTCCAAGGTTTTAAACCAATTGGAATCAAAATCTTGCCATAAACAATATTTTGCATCCTGATAAGCTTCTTTCATTGATTTTTCTAGTCGAGGATTTAAATCCGAGAAAGTTTTTCCAAAGCCAAAGGCGATGGGTACCCCTCTCTCCTCCACTCGTTGGATAATCTCCTTAGCCTCCTTAATTATTAATTCCTCTAAACGATTATCTTTTTTAAGTCGACGATAGGCTAAATAAACTATTTCAGGTTTAGAAAAATTCAAATCATGATTTCCAAATTCATCAAAAATACCTAATTCCTGATAAAATTTCATCATCGGCTGATTCACCCTATAACCAAAACGTTCCCTAACTTTTAGGTGGTCAGAAAAAGAAGTTGTTAAATAACTCAACATTGGATCATTATTGGTTGGAAGAGCCATCATATAAGCCGGATTGGCCGGCATAATTTCATTGATACACCAATTTAAATCCTCCAAACTTACATCCATGTGTAAGGTGGTACAAATGTCCAATCCAATGCATAAACCATGTAATTTACCCATGACTAAATCCTCCAAACAACATCGAACCAATTGTTCTTTGGTTCTAAAAACTTCTGGGCCAATAAAACCTGCTACGTCATTGACAAAATACCATAATCCAGGTTGCGATATTTCCTTCAAGGCTCTTAAAAATCCATATTTTCTGGATTCATGAATCAATAAATCCACCCCTTCCCCATGGCCGTTGGTTTCATCCGCACCTTGTCCTGTTTCGGCATAAATCCCAAAGGGACCTTTTCTTAAATTGGCATAATTTCGCATTTTTTCGATGGTCAAATCAAAGGTTTTATTGGCCTTCACGGTGCCTGCTAAACTTTGAAACCAAAGATTGGTGGTGTCGGGATATTTTTTTTCAATTTCGGCTTGAATATCAATATGAGAAAGAACACAATAAGGAAGAAAATCCTTAATTTGAAAGGTTTCAACAATATCCTTCAAACAATTTTCAATATTTCGAATATTATCAGGATTAGAATCAACAGGATTTGTTCCAATTACCACATCTCCTACTCCAAAAGAAAAAGCCGATAATACTTGCATAAAAATATCCTCGGTATTGTCTGTAGGCGAATTTGGTTGAATTCTTGCACCGAAATATCCCTTTGAACCTATTTTTGAATTAGGAAGTGGATTAAATATCTTTGAAGATAATACTATCAATTCTTCATTCGAACAGATTTTAACTAAAAAGGCAATTTGATCATCTGTCAGGGTATTTACTAAAAATTCCAAATCATCTTTGGTTGAAATCAAATAATCTTTTAATTCTTTAAAAGAAATATTATTCAGAGGAAGGTTTGAAGTTATTATTGAATTATTAAACCTGGATAGATCATCTTCATGAATGGGATTTTCCTTTACAAAAGATAGTTTGGTATTTTCAATCAAAGTCCGAGCAATCGTTCTTTGTTCATTCGTTTTAGCCGCTAAGCCCAAAATTTCATCCCCCTCCTTAAATTCATTGGCATTACCAGCAATAGAACGATAAAGGTTCAATCTATCTCCACCTATCCTATTTAAATAAGTTGGAATATCTTCTTGGAAAAGGGAAGGCTTTAGGAAAAGTAATTTTGTTGGAGTATTAATTTTAGCTATTGGATTCAACAAGGCAGAATAGGTAACTAATCCTGCCTGCTGAATAAATCTTCTTCGTTCCATTTATATAATGGATTTAGTGGTTAAAACTTGGTGGAGTCGGAGGGATTCGAACCCTCGTCCAAACTTAGTAATCAATTGCTTTCTACACGTTTATTTGCTCTTATTTTTCGATTAAAGGCAGGTCAGCAAAAAACCAAACCATTAACTTATTCCTTGGGTACTAGTGATTAATTAAGGAATTCATAATCACCGACTCTGCATGTCGACGTCCAAATTTCCCACTCGGCAGAGTTTGGAGTGGGTTGAACGATGGCTATAGATTAATCTCTAGATTAAGCAGCCATGGCATACGAAGTATTGCCAGTTATTATTTGAAGGTTTTTTATACAGGAAATGCCTACAACTCCCGACGTGCTTACAATCAACCGCTTAAGCTGTCAAAACCGGTCGACCCCAATATTGGACTACAAAATTAATCAATTTTTGTTAATCCTGATGATAAGGCAATATTTTTTCCATTAAAAGAATAATTCCCCTTGATGCCCTCAGGTAAACGAATCTCTCCTATTAATCCTTGACCTACCCGTTGCAACTTTACCTGAATCTCTCCATTCGGATGGGGCATTTTAGCATCAATATGGGTTAATTCTCCTAAGGCCGGATGGATATTCACCTCTGAAAAACCTGGTTTAGAAGGCATAATTCCTGCTATCGTGGCAAAGAAATCATAATTCGGACTAGAACTCCAAGCATGGCAATCAGACCGTGTAGGGTCCGGCTTTTCCGCAAAAGTGGTTAATCCCATTTCCAACATTTCTCTCCAAGGTTTTAATTCTGAATAATACAAATCAGCCATACCTACTTTAATTAATGCTCTTGTTAAATAAAAACGATAATAAAAAGTTGCCTGAGATAAACTAGTATCAGAAATAACATTTTGCATGACCTTCTTTGCAATATCTCCAGGGATAATTCCTGCTAAAACAGACATAATTGATGCATGTTGACTGTAAGAATCCTTATTAGGCGTATTGGCCATCACTCCTTTTTCATTATTAAAACAATGAGAAAGTGTTCCCATTCCCAGTCTTTCCGCTAATGAAGTATATTTTTTAGATTGGGCTTCTTCCCCATAATAGTTCATTAATTCAGATGCTTGCTTTAAGGTATAGACCAATTGAGCGGTAATCACGGCCGAATTTCCATCATTAGCTCCATCGGGAGTTCCCCCAGGAAATTGATCATTCCAATCCACAAAATTCCACCAATCCATAGCACCCAACATATCCATTTCCTCATCAATTTTCGACTCATACCAATCCAAAACTCCCATAATTGGAACTTTAAATTGTCTTAAAAAAGAATCATCTTTTCTGTGCATCCAATAATCATGAATCATAGAAATCCAATAAAGTGAAAAGGGTGGTATGGTTTGAAATCTGCTAGATGGATAACGGCCTTGCGTCAGGCCATTAGGTGATCTTGAATGATAAAAATCTAATATAGCTTTTCGCATTAAACGATCATCCCCTGTCACATATAAGGAAATTAATGCTTGGATCCTGGTATCTCCCTCATATTGTAATTGTTCATAATAAGGACAATCATAATAAGTTTCTCCGGCACAAAGTTGGGCTGTTCGCCATCCTACCTCCCAAATTTTCTCTAAACTAGTATCATTGGAGCTGAAATTGGCCTGAACTTCAAAAGGATAACCTGTGGCTGTTCCATAAAAATCATTTATTTCTAGGTCTGAATCTTGGGTTTCAATTTCAATTTCCAAATACCGAAATGTTCTGATCCATAAAGGTCTAAAATGTCTCAAATTTCCTCCATCAGCATAAAAAATATCATAATTACCCACAAGTTCTTTCCCTAAAATTTCATTTCTATTTCCTTTTGCCCTTACATTTCCGGGTTCATTCAATGCCTCCGCATAAGATAATTGTATCTTGGATCCTTTTCCTTTGGATATCAACAATTCAGGATAAGCAAGGGTATTAAATCCTTGATCAATCAATAATTTAACTTTTTTATTCGCAGGAATAACCAAACTAGCCTTTCCACCTAAAAAATCCGCCTTTAAATCCATACCCTCTACCCTTCTAATTTCACTCATTCTCTGTTCCTTTTCAAACATGAGCGGAATATTGCGAGGCTTTAAGGTCCATAAATTATCACTTCCATATCCATCAGCGGATGCATTTCCAGTATAAACAGCCTTATTCCAATTCGAATCATCAAAATTTGTTTGTTCCCATCCCCAAGGATATAGCTTGGCATCGACCTCATCACCAGGCCCAATTACCATATAAGACATCAACCTTCTTCCATTGTCAATTGAACAGGGCTGATAGGCCTTATTTTCGATTGATTTCCACGTTGAATTGGTATTGATCAATTTTTCTACATCAGAATTTCCTTGAACTAATAAACCTGTTTTATTGGTAATTTGGGCAACTGGAGCTAAATCACTCATATTCCAAACGATAGCTGCTAGGCTATTCATCCCCTCCTTTAAATAGTTTGAAATATCTATCGTTTCATAATACCAATTATAAAGGTCCCCTCGGGCTGGTCCGTAGGCAACAGGTATTCCATTGACAAATAATCGATAACGATTATCTGCTGTTATATTAATTATAAATTGCTTTGGTTTTACGGTAAGTTCAAAAGTTTTTCTAAAATGGTATACCCCATAATCTTTGCTATTACTCTCCGGATTTGCAATCCATTGTGCTGACCATCGTCCTTTTAATAATTCAGGATTTGGTGAAATTTGGGAAAATAGTACAAACGGGAAGAGTAATAGAAAGAGTATTTTTTTCATTGTTAAAACTTAATAAATTTTGCTAAAATACCAATGGCCGCCCATTCTACCAGGCAATCTAATAAATGAATATTTAAATCGAATAATGGATACCACATGTGACTGGTATATATACCATTGATAAAAATAATCAGTCCGGTTATAAGGGATACCGTTAGGTTTCGTCCTAGACTTCTATTGGGAATCAATTTAAGAATCATGGAAAACAAGAAGATTAAAACGATGTTTGTCAATAGTCCTCGAATAATATTCATATTCATATTGGTATCATAGGACTCATAATAAAAGATTCTAGCCCAAGGTTTACCTTGAACCGATTTCTCATATTCAGCTGCTTCCTGCATATCAGTAATCACATGATCTGGCTGAGGTAAAAGGTAGGCCCCATCTTTACCGATATTTTCCTCTAAAAACTGCATAACTTTCTCCTGGTTTGGAGCCATTGCTACTGAATCTTTATGAAGATTCATAGCCATAAACGAGACGAACTGCCATATCCAGAGGATGAGTCCTCCCAATACAGAAAACAAAATTTGTCTTTTCATTTTGATTAAATTTTTGGTTAGACCTAAAAATAATACAAATTTTTAAAACAAAAATTATTTTTTATCTAAATATTTATAAAATTCTGAAGCTCCTAGTAGATAACAACCCGGACCAAAATCCACAAAATTAGGAACATTGTTATAACCAGTTGGTTGTGAATCAGAGGGTTGCTTTCCTGTTCCTTGAATATAACCTAAAAATCCGTTTGGATGGATGGAAGATTCCATGGCCTCCCAACCTTTCAGGATGGCCTTTTCAAATCCTTTTCCTTTCAATAAGCCATGATTCAATCCGTAGGCAATTCCATAGACAAAAAGCGAAGTACCGGTCAGTTCTGGGCCACCGTAATTGTTCGGATCTTTTAAACTTGTATTCCAAAAGCCATCTTCTCTTTGTACCTTCACCAACGCATTTGCCATCGCTACTAAATCTTTTTCATATTCCTTTCTAAATGGATCTTTTTTATCCATTTGCTCTAAAACTCGAACAAGTGCAGCGATTGTCCATCCGTTACCTCTCGACCAAAAGCATTTTTCTCCATTTGGTTCTAAATAAGGTAGCACAAAATCTTTATCTCTAAACCAAAGAGCCTCCTGTTTATCATAAAGACCTCCTCCCCCATGAATATTTTTTGTATAGGCATACATTTCATGCATCCGATTCAAATATTGTTTATCTCCGGTTATATTGGCCAATCGGGCATAGACTGGCATGGCCATTTGAAAAAGGTCTACCCAAGTCCAATCATCTATCTTATCTGAAGCCATCATTCTATCAATATTTTCTTTGATATTTGCCATCATTTTGGGCTCCTGATACATTTTATAAAGATCCAAATATATTTGTCCACAAGCTTGGTCATCTCCGTTTCTGGTTCCAACGCCATTTCTCATATTCCAACGATGGTTTTCTGCCCAATCCAACATATATTTTAAATCTTTCTCTAATGGGTCTATTTTATATAATTCCATTAATCCTTCATAATAAACGGCTCTCGTCCAGATATTGGAAGGCCTCACACGGTCTGGCCCGGGAATATCCATACCGGTATCTGGCCAAAGGGACTGAAAATAATCGGCCGATTGGTGCATAATTTTCAAGACATTTTCTTTTGATTGAGAAAAAGTATGGAGGGAAATAAACAATAGGGCAAATAAACTGAGTCTTTTCATATTATTTAAGCTAAGTAAAAAACAGGTTTGATTTCAATAGAAACGGGGGATCCGTCTGGATTAGACGCCATAATATCTTTCATAAATTCCCACCATTTTTGCATGGTTGGGTCTTGGGGAAGTTCATCTAATTTAACAAGGTCTGGAGCTTCCAAATACCCAAACAAGATATGAGTATCCTCATCAAGAAAAATAGAATAATTTTGAATTCCTTTA
>CAZXZK010000011.1:34458-39595 GCA_964645295.1 uncultured Cytophagales bacterium
AAGGAGTTCGACCAATCCCGGCCAGATCTCGTCATGCCTTTTTTTGTATTCAGCTTCCATTCCTTCGAATAGAAACATTTTAAAACCTCTCCTTTGCATATTCTTTTAAATGAATGTTCAATCAACTATAAAAGAATCAAAATTGAGATAATTAACCGATAAAACTTAAATATTTTGAATGCTCTGAATAAATTTGGTTAAATCTTGATCGGTAAAATTCAAATGAGTCACAAATCGAATTTGTTTTTCTCCAAAACCGATAGCTCGAATACCATTTTCTTTTAATTTTTCTAAAATGTCTTTTGCCAATAAATCTTCCCTTAGGCTTGCAATGACGATATTGGTTTCTACCGGATAGATAGCATTCACCCAAGGTCTTTTTAGCAATTCTTCTCCGATGATTTTAGCTCTCTGGTGGTCTTCTGCCAAACGTTCAATATGATGATCCAGTGCATAAATTCCACAAGCCGCCAATAATCCAGCCTGTCGCCATCCTCCACCGTAACGTTTTCGGATTCTCTTAGCCTTAGCAATGAATGCTTCTGTTCCTAACAAGACCGAACCCACCGGAGCTCCTAAGCCTTTAGACAGACAGACGGAGATGGAATCAAACCATTCTCCATATTGTTTTGGATTTTGATTTTTAGCGATAATTGCATTAAAAACTCTTGCACCATCTAAATGCAATGGAAGATCCGTATCTTTGCAATATTGAGAAATTTCAGTTAATGATTCTGTGGAATAGCAGGAACCACCTCCCCTATTGGCGGTATTTTCTAAACTAAGTAATTTCGTTTCACAAAAATGAATATCGGACGGAGCACGAAGTTTCTTAATTTGCTCTAAGCTTAATTTTCCATATTCCCCCCTACCTAATTTTACAGAGGCGTTGGCGTTGGCCATGATTCCGCCTTGTTCGTAATAATAAATATGAGAATTTTCATCACAAATTAATTCTTCTCCTTTACCGACATAGGTTGCGATGGCAATTTGGTTGGTCATGGTACCAGAGGTACAGAATAATCCAGCCTCCATACCAAAGATATTGGCTAATTTTTCTTCTAATTCTTTTACCGTGGGATCCTCATTAAAAACATCATCTCCTAATTTAGCCTGATTCATTGCTTGAAACATCCCTTTTGTGGGAAGGGTGAAGGTATCAGATCTTAGTTCAATATATTCCATTAGAATTGTTTTATATAAGAAATTTTACTTAATAACCTGGATTGACTCTGTTCTGTTTCATCATCCCCTAAATAAGATGATTTATTAAATACAAGATAAATAAATGATAAGGGTTTATACTCTATTGATATTCGCATATTTAAGGAATTCAAATCATTACTGGTATTTCTTTGGTAAAAACCAATTAACTGAATACGCGGGTTTATGGCAAACCTATTTTCAATTTGAATTAAATTAACGGTTTTTGATTCATTATTTTTTCCTATATCGATAAATTCATTTCGAGAAAGTGAAAATCCTAAATTTATGTGAGGAATTGGTGCAAGTTTCATTCCTGCCATTAACCAATTCAATTTTCCATCAAAATAAGGCCCTACCTCGTAAAAACCATTTAAAGAAATTTTATTGGATTGGTCAGTATTCACAAAAATTCCTTTTCTAAGAAAACTATATTCGCCCTTATCAATATCTATACCAAGGGGCGAAAAGGTTTCCTCCAGATTTTGATAGCCATATTCAGAATATAAACCTAATGCACCTCCATTTTGAAGTCCTACCCAAGAAGGAGTAAATAATATCCTTCCCTCCGTTACATCTCCCGTATTTAGTGAATGATATACCTCTGTATATAAGCCAGGTTCAACTGAACGAATCCATTTAGGTAATTTAGGTGAACGAATATTTCGTGAAATACCTTGGGAATTTGAAAGAATATTAGATCTTGAAACAAAGCCAACAGCAGGATCATAATTTTTGTTTACATAGGTCTGGGTCCAATAAGCTAAATATTTATTATCCCGGTAATAAAACTGTGCATATTCAGCAAATCCGGTAGAATTATTCAAGGAATTAGCAGTTGTTGAAACCATCCCAGAAAAGGATAAAACATCGGTAATTCTTATGAAGGCATCCACCGCATGGGTTTGAAAGGTCTTATTGGGATCTTGTTTGTAGGTACTCAGCCAGCCTATTCTATTTTGTTTTGAAAAATTGGTAGAAAATCTACCAACCCCAAAATTCGTGTGATCTACCCCATCTGCTGCACCTTGTTGAATGGCTATTGCTCCATAATTGAATTTTTCAGAACGGTGCACATATCTTAATCCTGTATTAATGGGGACGGGATTGACATTTTCATCCAAACCTATTTTCCTTGAAAAAAAAGGCTGAATAATCATGGATCCTCCTACCACTTCGTCTATTGGAGCAAGACCAAAGCCAAATAAAGAAGCATTTTCTAGGAAGAATTGCCTTCTTTCAGGAAAAAAGACAGAAAAACGCGTGATATTATTGACTTGTCGATCAACATCTGCTTGGGCGAAATCGGTATTTGCCGTAAAATCGACTACATTTTTAGGATCAATTGCCCATTTTATTTCACCTCCTAATTTATTATTAAACCCTTGTACATTTTCAATCTCAGTTCCTTGGGATTTGGTATAGGAATTTAAATAATACGGGTTGAATCGAATATTGGAAGTGGAGGTAACTGGAGGGACAATTTCTTTTAAAATACCTGCATAATCCATTCTTACGGCAGACATAGACCGGGGAATAGGAGCCCATACGATGATTTCATTGGCAGTTCTCCTATTCCTGAAAAAATTTATTCCCCAATCCTGAGGGGTTTTTCCGTCAGACTTTGGAAATCTCAGGGTTTGCCAAGGAATCATCATTTCTGCAATCCAATATTCATCTGTTCGCTGAGTTCTTGCCTTATATAAACCATCCCAATCAGGGTCAAATTGTCGATCATCAAAAGACAATAAATCTCGAAGTGAACCATAGGCATTTGTTTGAAATACCATAGCATTTCGTTTATCATTGAAAGCATCAATTGATAATCCAAACATATCATGAGCATTGAATAAATAATCTCTTTTCAAATCAGGAGCACGATATTTATTTTTTCCTACCCGATCATAATTAATGGCAGCCACGTATAAATAATCCTCATTATAAACTAACTTTACAATCGTAGGATAGGTAGCTTCTTGTCCTTGAAAGGGTTCAACTTGAAAATTCAATTTTATTTCTTTGGCTTCTGCCCATTCTTTTTCATCTAAAATTCCATCTATTTTTAAATTTTTATCAATTTTTAAAGCATGGATTTCTGGTTTATTTTCAGGGGGAGTAAAAAAGTCCTGCGCAATTAAATTATTGCAAGCCGAAAAATTCAAGGAAAAGAGAAAAAAAGATAAGAAAATGGGTTTCAATTTTATTTTAATTTTTTGTTGATAAAATTTGAAGAAATAATCCAGGTAATTGCTCCAACAAAAATAATTGGGACGAATAGGGTCATTTCGTAAATACTAGCAATGATAGATATAAAAATTAAAATTTGATTTAATTTATAGATAATAGGTTTAAAAAATACGTAAGGGGCGGTAATTAATGGTAGAAATAGTAAAATTGCCGGATTCCAAACCATCTCCAAATGATTAGAAAAGAAGGATAAAAAGCCAATAATGATTAATAAAAGAAATAAAATTGGATAAAGGATAAATTTTGCAAATTGATAAATTCTATATTTAGAATATTTTGATAGAATTAACAAAATCAAAATAATCGGTAAAATAGGAATTGGTCCAAACCAATTAAAGGAAGAATCTTTTTCATTTGTAATGGAAGGATTCATTTTCCTTTTCCCTAGAACCAGATTTTTATCTCCATTTTGGAGATAATTTACATAGGTATTTAAATTATCTGGAAGATAAACACTCTCTTGAACGGTGGCTGTTTTATTGGAATTGAAACCTAATGCAAGGTTCATTCCGAGTGTAACCCAATTATTAGGTGGCAAATAATCATTCATCCAATCTCTAAAACTTTTTCCTTCTAGTTCCAAAGGCTTTTCATTAGATTCTTTTATTCCATCTACTGACAATAATAAATCTCTTAAACGGGAGGAACAATTATCAAAGAAAAACTGATAGGCATAATATTTGTTTTCAGGAAGCAGATTTGATTTAAGTTTTAGATAAAGGGTTGAAACTTGGGAAGAATCCAAATCCAATTCTTGCAGGTCTATCCCTCTTCCTTCATAATTTAAATAAAAATTAGATTCTTGATCGAAGGGATAAACAGAAATAGAATATGGCAAGGTTCCCTTTAAAAATTTCCAATAAAAATTAGGAGTATTAAAATCAAAAGTGCCATAATTAAACCCTTCATTTAAGCCAGTTTCAGAATCCTGAAAGACTAAAATACTATGTCCGAAACTAGAATATAATTCAGCGCCAGGTTGAATAGTAGCAATATAAACCTGCGTATTCGAACTTAACTGAGCATTTAGAAAAAAAGGAAAAAATAGGAATACCAGTAGTTTTTTCATATTAATTTATTCCTTTGATGATTAGAACCATTTCACCCCGAACCTTATTTGGATTTAAGTTAAAAAAATCTTTGAGTTCCAAACTGGTGCCTCTATGAAATTCCTCATGTAATTTAGAAATTTCTCTGGCTACTAAGACCTGCCTATCCGTCCCGAAAAATTCAACTAATTGTTCCAGGGTTTTTACGATTCTATGGGGAGATTCGTATAAAACGATGGTTCTTTTTTCTATTGCAAGTTCTTTAAATTTAGTTTGTCGTCCTTTTTTCACAGGAAGAAAACCTTCAAAAACAAAGGAATCCGTGGGGAATCCAGATGAGGTAAGTGCAGGAACAAAAGCTGTAGCACCGGGTAAAGCAGTGATTGGGATATTATTTTCGATACAGGATTTCACAACCAAATAACCTGGATCGGAAATACCCGGAGATCCTGCATCAGATACCAAGGCGATTTTTTGTCCTTCCTTTAATAATTTTATTACACCTGCAACGGATTGATGTTCATTGTGCGCATGATGCGCCATTAGACGTTTGGTGATCGAGAGATGCTTTAATAATTTTCCTGTATTTCTGGTATCTTCGGATAAAACAATATCTACTTCTTTCAAGACGTTTATTG
>CAZXZK010000012.1:0-6353 GCA_964645295.1 uncultured Cytophagales bacterium
TTATAGGATGTGCCCCGCCTCCACCCACTCAAATTTAACAATTTTTATGATAAGAAAATTGATAAAGGGAGCGTTTTCCAATAAATTATGATTTAATTGATAAACTGAAAAAATGCAAAATAGTTATGTCCAATAAAATATTTTTTATCCTAATTTCTTTTCCTTTATTCTTTTTTTCCTGTCAATCTCAGGAGGAAGTTTTGCTGAAATCCGAGGCAGTAGACCAAAAATTTAAGGGGAATATTAATCTTTCAAAATTAGAAAATTATGCCAACCAAGAAATTCCTGCCTATCTATCAAAAGATAATTCCAAGGGTAATCCTATTACAGATCAGGGAGCTACTTTAGGTCGGGTTTTGTTTTATGATAAAAACATGTCTGTCAATAATTCCATTTCCTGTGCTTCTTGTCATGTTCAAAAATTTGCTTTTTCAGATACGGCCATTGCGAGTAAGGGGGTAGATGGATTTACCGGAAGGCACTCTATGCGTTTAATCAATTCTAGATTTGGCGTTGAAACAAAATTCTTTTGGGATGAGCGGGCGTCTAGTTTAGAAGTTCAAACAAGTATGCCTATTCAAGACCATATAGAAATGGGATTTAGTGGGGAAGATGGGGATCCGAGTTTATCTGATTTGATTGTCAAATTAGAGGGGATTGATTATTATCAGGAATTATTTGAATTTGTTTATGGAGATTCCAAAATATCGGAAAGTAGAATTCAAAATGCGCTTTCTCAGTTCATTAGAAGTATTCAATCTTTTGATTCTAAATTTGATGAGGGAAGAAGGCAGGTTCAAAATGATTTAGATAATTTTCCGAATTATACGAATCAGGAAAATATGGGAAAGAATTTATTTATTTTACCCCCTGTTTTTGATGGTAATGGGGTAAGAATAAGGGGAGGGTTGGGCTGCCAGGGATGTCATCGTGCGCCAGAATTTGATATTGATCCCAATAGTTTGAGTAATGGCATTGGTGGAAGTATTTCGGGAGGACCAGATTTCACCAATACGCGTGCACCCTCCTTAAGGAATTTAACTAATTCGGAAGGGGAGGTGAATACGGCGATGATGCATACGGGAGTCATCAAAAACCTTCAGGCAGCAGTCGGGCATTATGGGAATTTAGTAAATGCTGCTAGGAATAATTCAAATTTAGATCCGAGATTGAAGCCAAATGGAATTGGGCAGCAATTAAATCTTACTGCCCAAGAAGTGGATGCTGTTATCGCATTTCTAAAAACTTTATCTGGAAGGGATGTTTATACAAACTCCAAATGGTCTAATCCATTTCCTGACGAACTCTAAAGACCATTCCTGGTTGTTCTACGGCGATATAAAGGTAGCCATCTTGTCCTTGAATGACATTTCTCATTCTTCCAAGATTGGGGAATAGTTTTTCTTCGTGAATTACTTTTCCATTTTGGATTTCACATCGATTTAAATATTTGAATCGAAGGGAGCCAACCATTAAATTTCCTTTCCAGGCTGGGTATTTTTCGGAGCTAACGAAAGCCATTCCACTTGGCGCGATGGAAGGAATCCAATAATGCTGGGGTTGTTCCATGCCTTCTTTGGCAGAGATGTTGGTGATGGGTTTTCCATTATAATTAATCCCATAAGAAATAATAGGCCATCCATAATTTCTACCAGGTTGAATGATGTTCAATTCATCACCTCCTCTTGGGCCGTGTTCGGTTTCCCAAATTTCACCGTTAAAAGGATTTAAGGCCAAACCTTGTGGATTTCTCTGTCCGTATGAAAAAATACTATGATGAAATTTTTCAGGATCTTTTCCGACAAACGGATTATCAGAGGGAATGGAACCATCATCATTTAAGCGGTGAATTTTACCATTATCATTATCTGTTCCTTGGGGGAATACCTTTTCCATTCCTCTTTCGCCTACGCTAAAATACATTTTTCCTGCTCTGTCAAAGGTGATTCTAGAACCAAAATGATGCGTTGTTTTGGTATAAGGGCTGGATACAAATAATTCCTCTTGGTTGGTAAATTGGTTATGGTTGATTTTACCTCTGACGATTGCTGTGGCAGTTTCTGTTGAGGTTCCTGATTTTTTATATTTAGAATAGGACATATAAACCCAACCATTATCTTTAAAATTAGGATGAAGGACGAGGTCTAGAACACCGCCTTGGCCTTTGGATAAGGCATCTGGAATTCCGGTGATTTCTGTTTTATGTTGGTTTTTGTCAACATGAAATAATTTACCAGATCTATCGGTAATCAGGAAGCTTTTATCTGGCAATTGTGCCATTCCCCATGGAGAATCTAATCCAGTGGCAATGGTATCTAATACCACTTTTATTTTTTCAGTTGAAAAATGGTTGCTTGTTATCTTTTCTTCGAATTGATATTGTTCAACAGAACCTAATTTTGAAACGATTAAGTCAGCTAATTCTTCTATTTCATTTGGTTTAAGAGCTACTTTCCAAGCGGGCATCCCGGCATCAGGGTAACCATGCGTGATGCTTTGAATAATTTCTTTTTTAGAATTACCATGCCCCCATTTTCTATCCACAAAAGCCACTACTCGTTCGCCATGACAAGACGAGCAATAGTTAATAAAATTATTCTCTGCATTTTTTTGATTTTTAGTTTGTGCATGAAGGGATACGAAACTTATAAAAAATACAAAAATGAAAAATTGAGTAAGATATTTCATGTTTTAAAATTTAACGGATGTCATCAGAAGTGAAACCATATTGTGCTAAGACATCTTTTGGTACGCCTTCCCATTCATTAGGAACATTTCCTTGGTAGCCGATGTATTCAATGCCAATTTTTGTTGTGAAATAACCAGAGGCTGTTAAATTTCTCATCAGGCTAAAAAAAGCGACTCCTTGTGAAAACTCTGGCTTTGCTTCTTGAGGATAGGCGATATCATCGGCAATCGAGAATTTTTGTTTATCACTTAAATCAACAAAGTTTTTAGAGAACCGCTTATTGGCTTCTCTGTCGAGCCATTTGATTCCTCCTCTCAAAGGTGTTTGGAAGGAAGGGTTATCTTTTGCCATAAATTCGATGAATTCATTTACTTTAGCCTCTTTTGCTCCACCATGTTCTCCATCTGGTGGAATAATTAAATCAGAGAGTACATCCAGGGTATTTAATTCATGATCATTAAAGAATTTTTCTTTCATTAATTTAGCATCATGGATAGCCTCTGGAAGGGTTCTACCAGGAGGTATGATAATATCATCCTCCGTAACAAGTCCATCTACTGTGAAGTTTTCTAAACTTTCAGCAGCTTTTATATCCGGACTTAGCACAGCCATACCTAGTGTACTTAATCCAATATTTTTTAAATAGTCTCTTCTTTTCATAATAATAAATTTTAGAATATTAGAATATTAGAATCGTAGAATATTAGAATTGTAGGATTGTAGGATTATTTCTTAATTATTAATTATTCCTAGGGTGGCTTTCGCTCTTGCCTATTCTAAACGTTTCCTTTTTTTCTTTGGTCTACGATATATTCTGCGGTTCTCATGGCTAATGCCAAGATTGTCCAGGTTGCATTTTTATCTCCTTGGGAAACAAAAGGCGAGGCATCAGTGATGAATAAGTTTTTCACATCATGTGCCTGGCAGTATTTGTTTAAAACAGAGGATTTAGGGTCGTTACCCATTCTTGCTGAACCTACCTCATGAATAATTCTTCCAGGAGCTGCCAAGCCATAATTATTTTCTGGACCTGGTTTATTACCTAATGGGGTTCCTCCCATGGCATGAATTAATTCTTCGAAGGTATCTTGCATGTGTTTAGCCTGTTTAATTTCATAATCAGACCATTTATAATGGAATTTTAAAACCGGAATACCAAATTTGTCAACCACATTCGGGTCAATTTCACAATAATTATCCTCTCTAACCACTGGTTCACCTCTGCCAGCAAAGCCTACATAGGCTCCGTAGAATCGACGATAATCTTCCTTCAGGGTTGCTCCATAGCCACCGGCTGCTTTTCTCATACCATCACGGGTATAATTTTCGTTTCCATTAAGGCCTTCAATACCCCATCCAAAACCATAATGAGGCATACCCATTCCGCCACCATATTCAATATGGTAACCTCTTGGGAAATCTAATTTTTTATTGTCGAGCCACCATGGCGTGTAAACGTGCATACCGCCAACCCCATCTTCATTATATCTTTTTCTATCGAATAGGGCCGGGATAATTCCTGAACGAGAGGCACCTGTAGAGTCGTTAATATATTTTCCTACTACACCTGATGAATTGGCTAATCCATTTGGAAAGCGGGAACTTTTCGAATTTAATAAAAGACGGGCAGTTTCACCCGTGGATGCAGCCAAAACCACAATTTTTCCTCTAACGGTATATTCTTGCATGTCGAGTGTATTCACATAGGAAACACCGGTTGCTTTACCTGTTGCAGGATCTGTAATCACTTCCCGTGCCATGGCATAGGTTAATAGGGTAGAATTTCCAGTTTCAACAGCTGGTTTTACTAGGCAGGAAGAGGCTGAAAAATCGGCATAAGCCATACAAGCCCTTCCACATTGTCCGCAATAAAAACATTTACCTCTTGAATCATTAATTGGCTTAGTAAGCATAGACATTCTAGAAGGGTAAACTGGAATGCCGATTTCTCTTGCGGCCTTGGTAATGAATAATTCATGCAGACGTGGTTTTGGGGGTGGAAGGAAATACCCATCCGGATTATTTGGAATACCTTCATTGGTACCAAATACCCCTAACATTTTATCTACCTTATCATAGTATGGACTAATATCATCATACGTGATTGGCCAGTCGTCGCCAAGTCCATCAATACTTTTTCTTCTAAAATCATCTGGTCCGAAACGAAGGGAAATTCTTCCCCAGTGATTGGTTCTTCCACCAACCATTCTGGAACGAAACCAACCGAAATCTGAGCCTGGGCCATTGGTATAGGGTTCACCATCCAATTCCCAGCCACCATAAGCGGCATCAAAATCTCCAAAATTTCTAAATTTTGTGCTTGCCCCTCTTCTTGGGGACTCATAGGGCCATTTAAGCTGGGTAATATTTTTTGGATCAGCTGGGTCAAAGGGTTGACCAGCTTCTAGGATGCAAACCTTTGCTCCGGCATTTGCCAAAACATGGGCAGCCATACCACCACCAGCGCCTGAACCTACAATGACAACATCAAAAATCTCAGATTGAGCCTTAATATAGACATCCTTATTAATCATAATTATTTGAAGGTTTTAGTAATTTTAAACTTAGGAAAAAAAGACAATAATAACTAACTTTAATCTACAAAAATTAAACCTCTTTCGAACTTGGCACGGAAATCGGTAAAAGAAGTAAAAAATCAGACCCCAAAAGAGACACCTCTCTCCAAACAGTATAATCAAATCAAGGCCAAATACCCTGGTGCATTATTATTGTTTCGGGTGGGGGATTTCTATGAAACTTTTGGTGAAGATGCCGTAAAAGCGTCTAAGATTTTAGGGATTGTTCTCACGAGGAGAAATAACGGAAATGCAGATGATCATCTGGCAGGTTTCCCACACCATTCGTTGGATACTTATTTGCCCAAATTGGTGAGGGCGGGCCAGCGAGTAGCCATTTGTGATCAATTAGAAGACCCTGCTATGGTGAAAGGAATTGTTAAGCGGGGGGTGACCGAATTGGTAACCCCAGGGGTTTCCTTCAATGACCAAGTATTAGATAATAATAAAAACAATTATTTAGCGGCTATTTCTTTTGATGATCGGGGGAATCAGGCCACTTATGGGCTTTCTTTATTAGATATTTCTACTGGGGAGTTTTTTTCTACTCAAGGCCAATTAAATTATATTCAAAAATTAATTCAAAGTTTTCTTCCTTCCGAGATTTTGGTACCTAAAAAATTTCGAAATGAAGTGAATGAATGGCTGGTAGATCAATTCTCTATTTTCTATTTGGAAGAATGGATAAGTAGTTTGGATTTTGCTTATACCAAGTTAATCCAACATTTTAAGACCAAAAATTTAAAAGGTTTTGGGATTGAGGATTGGAGGGAAGGGGTCATTTCTGCAGGAATGATATTGCATTATTTGGAGGAAACAGAGCATAAAAATATTAGTCATATTCGGTCAATTCAACGGATTGAGGAGGAACGATTTGTTTGGTTGGATCGATTTACCATTCGTAATTTGGAATTGATCTCACCTTCGGCAGAAGGAGGGGTTCCTTTGATTGATCTTTTGGATGAAACTATAACACCGATGGGAGCTCGACTTCTACGAAAATGGTTGGTTTTACCTTTAAAAGATTTATCCCCAATATTAGAAAGACAAAAAGGGGTAGAGTATTTCCATTCTCAAATAGAATTATT
>CAZXZK010000012.1:6363-22297 GCA_964645295.1 uncultured Cytophagales bacterium
CTAATCAAATGCATTTATGTGAAGGATTGGTGGACCATATTGAAGCGGCTCTTCGAGATGATTTACCGATCGTTTCTAACCAAGGGGGCCTGGTTAAATATGGTTATAATAAGGAGATTGATGAATTATTGGATTTGGCAACTAATGGGAAAGATTATTTAGCGAATTTATTGGAGAGAGAGACCAGGGCGACGGGAATAAGTTCTTTAAAAATCAATTATAATAAGGTTTTTGGTTATTATTTAGAAGTTACCAATGCTCACAAAGATCGGGTACCTCCGGAATGGATTCGGAAACAGACTTTGGTAAATGCAGAGAGGTATATTACGGAGGAATTAAAAATTTATGAGGAAAAGATTTTAAGTGCAGAAGGTAAGTTAGCCCATTTAGAATACCAGGTATTTCATGATTTAGTGGCGGAGGCTTTGGATTATTTATCCCATATCCAATTAAATGCTCAAGCAATTTCTACGCTTGATGTATTAGCTTCTTTTGCCAAAATTGCACACGACAATAATTATGTGAAGCCTGAGCTAACGGATACGGATATAATCGATATTAAAAAAGGAAGACATCCTGTCATAGAAAAGCAATTGTCGGCCAGTGAACCCTATATTCCAAATGATCTTTATTTGGATAACCAAGTGCAACAAATTGTGATGATTACGGGGCCGAATATGGCTGGGAAATCTGCTTTGTTAAGGCAAACTGCGCTCATTGTTTTAATGGCACAAATTGGTTCTTTTGTTCCAGTAGAAAGTGCCAGCATTGGATTAGTCGATAAAGTCTTTACGCGGGTAGGGGCCTCAGATAATTTAAGTAAAGGAGAATCTACTTTTATGGTGGAGATGACTGAGACGGCTGCTATTTTGAATAATCTTTCGAATAAATCCTTGGTATTATTAGATGAAATAGGAAGAGGAACCTCTACCTACGATGGCGTATCCATGGCTTGGTCGATTGCTGAATTCCTACATAATCATCCAAAATTTCGTGCAAAAACCCTTTTTGCCACACATTATCATGAATTAAATGAGTTGACGAATGATTTTCCAAGAATCAAGAATTTCCATGTGTCTGTCAAGGAAGTTCAAGGGAAAATCATCTTTTTGAGAAAATTATTGGAGGGGGGATCCGCCCATAGTTTTGGTATTCATGTTGCTCAATTGGCTGGTATGCCCACCCCATTGGTTTTGAGAGCTCATGAGATTTTACGTAATTTAGAGAAACAACATAGTTTGGATGATCGCGTAGAAAGCCTTAAAACTATGCCAAAAAATAATTATCAATTAAGCATATTTGATGGGGCGATTCCTAAGGAATTGGAAAAAATTCAAGATCAATTAAAGGAGATGGATATCAATTCGATGAGTCCGATAGAAGCACTTTTGAAAATTTCCGAGTGGAAACAAGATTTAATGAAAAAATCACTTTAATTTCTCATATCCAAACCCCAATGTAATTTATTTCTAAGAGTTTTAAAGAAATTATCTTTCGGAATTTTTATAATCTTTGCCTGAAAATCTCCTTTTTTTACCCGAATGATATTTTTACTTTCAATGACTTTAGACTGAGAGTCTAGGGAAAGCAAGAAATTATTGGATCGGGAAGAAATTTCAAATTTTAATTCTGAATCATTGGGTATGACGATTGGTCTGACCGTAAGATTATGAGGGCTCATGGGTGCAAGAATGAAATGGTCTGAGGTTGGAAGAATGATTGGGCCGCCAATGGATAAGGAATAGGCCGTTGAGCCCGTGGCAGTGGCAATGATTAAACCGTCTGCCCAATAATTATTTAAGATTTCTCCATTTAAATAGGCTTTAATTTTTATCATGGAAGAAGTATCTGTTTTCATAATACCTACTTCATTTAACCCGATATTCTTATTTCCAAAAGGGTTTATATCCGATTCAACTTGGATCATCGATCGCGCCTCAATGGTATATTCGTTTCTTTCAATATATTTAATACCCTCTTCTAGTTCATTGGGAGATAGCGTTGCTAAAAAACCTAACCTACCCATATTGATACCTAAAACGGGAATTTCTTGATCTCCAATTTTATTGATAGTCTCTAAAAAAGTCCCATCTCCGCCAATGGACCAAAACATAGCTAATTTTTCTCGATTAACCTTCTGTTTAAGGAGCTTAAATTCCGCAGGAAGAATACCATGTTGATTTAATTCCTGAAAGAATTCATCCGTAATATAATAATTGAATGGAAAGGAAAGGATGGTAATAAGGATATCCTTAATCTTTGAAATTGATTCTTTTTCAATTGATTTACCATGAATTCCGATATTTTTTTTCAAGATTTAAATATTTAGGAATTTGATTAAGTTAAAATAATGATCCACTTCAGTGGATTGATTTTCATTATTAAAAAGGAAAGCATTTTCAATTTGAAATTGGTGTCTTTCAAGATTTTGAATAATTTTTGCAAATTGTGTAGTTTCAATTTGAATAATGAGTTGAGTTGCATTATGTATTTCTGAAGGGTTTTTTTTCCTTTGAAATAAACGAATAATTTGTCCTTTATTTTCTTCAATTACCCGAACAATCGTTGAAATTTGATTGCTTTGTGAATTAAAATTAATTTTAATAATACCCCCTTTAGAACTACCAAGTTCCGTATGAATTAAGACCTTGGCTAACTGGTTAATACTTAGGTACCCTCTCCATTTACCTTCTTCATTCAAGATGGGGATTAGATCCATATCGGTGTTTTCGAAGAGTGGTAAACTGGCAAAAATATCCTCCTCCTCTTCCATTTTAAAGGAATTTAGGTGGTTTTGAATTTCTTTGAACCAATCCGTTGATTTTACTTGGAAAAATGCATTTTTAGAAATATTACCTAACCAGGTTAATTTATCTACTACTGAAATATAGGTAAAGGGATAATCCGATAATTCTTCTTGAATTTCTTCAATTGAATCTTGAATATCGATCGTTAAAAATTCATTTTCTAGGTATTGGATAGTTTTCATGAATGAATCGGATTTTTATTCAGCCATTTTTCAAGGATATCATTAAATTCATCAGGCCTTTCCATCATGGGGGCATGGCAACATTTATCTATGAAAAATAAATCAGAACCCTGGATTAATTTATTAAATTCATGTCCTACTTCCGGAGGAGTGATGGTATCATTTAAACCCCAAATCAAAAGTGTGGGTTTTTTTATTTGGATAATTTCTTTCGCCATATTATTTCTTTGTGCTGATTTAGCGATGGCGATGATTCTTAGTACTTTTTGGGTATTATTGGTGATTTCAAAAACCTCATCTACTAATTCTTTGGTGGCAGTCTTAGGGTCGTAAAAGGTGTATTCAACTCGTTCTTTGATGAATTCATAATTTCCTCTTTTCGGATATGACCCTCCCATTTGATTTTCAAATAAACCTGAGGACCCAGTAAGGATAAGACGATTTACGTTTGATTCATGTCTTAGGGTATAAATCAAGGCAATATGTCCGCCTAAGGAATTACCAATCAAAGAGAATTTTGTTAAATTCATCTTTTCAACAAACCTTTCTAGAAAATCGGTCAAACCAATACATCCAGCCTCTTTCAGAGGCATATTCAAAATAGGTAAAACAGGAATAATTATTCGATATTTGGAAGAAAAACGGTCAATGACTTTTTCCCAATTACTTAGGGCACCGAATAAACCATGCAACAAGATAATCGTTTCTCCTTGACCCTCATCCAGGAATTTAATATCCTCAATTTCGCGAAGCTGATATTTCATAGGATTGTTTATTGTTTGCAAAATACTAAAAAGACTTTAAACTTTTTAGTATTTTTAAGATATCATCTGAATAATTACGATAAATGATTAGACCAATTGCTATCATAGGTGGAGGAGTAACCGGCCTTCAAACAGCAGTATATTTTGATAGAAACCAGATTCCTTATCAATTGTTTGAAAAATCGGATTTTTTTGGTGGGAGGGTGAAGACTCTTGAAAAACAAGGCTTTAGGATGGATATGGGGTTTCAAGTTTTGCAAACGAATTATCCGGCGCTTCAAGGCGAAGTAGATTTTAAGGCTTTAAATATGCATTATTTTCCTTCTGCTGCCAAATGTTTATGGAATGGAAAATTTATTGAATTTCCGAATCCTTTTAAAAACCCATTTTTATTTTTTCGCAATTTATTTTCTGGATTATTTACCTTTCAAGATATTTTAGCTTTTTTGAGGTTGGAATATAGTCTTATAGGATTTGAATTTGATTCATCCAAAATTGGTTCTCAGAGAACCAAAGACTATCTTCTGAAATTAGGATTTTCCAATCGGTTAATGGAAGCTTTTTTTGTCCCTTTTTTTGGGGGGGTATTTTTTGATAAAAGCTTAGGTCAGCCTAAGGAATTGTTTTTGTTTTACATGCAACAATTTTTAGATGGAAAAATTGGAATACCTGCTAAGGGAATGCAAGAATTGCCTAATCAATTGGCAAAATCATTGAAAAAAGAATCTTTGAGGCTCAATGCCAAGGTGGAAATTATCGATAAAAACCGGATTAAAGTAAACGGTGAGATTCAGGAGGTGGCTGGGATAATCGTGGCGACTGATTTAAATTCTACAGCCCAATTATTGGGCGAAAAGGGGGTTAAGGGAGACTTTGGAATTTGTCGAAATCTTTATTATCAGATCAATAAGGGGTATTTTGATTCTGGAATCCTCCATCTGATGAATCAGAAAATACTTCATTTTTCGGTCCTATCCCAAGTATCTTCTGCCTATTCAGAGGAAGGGTATGATTTGTTGTCCATCACTGTGTTGGAGGAGGGTCTTTCTAAAAAGGAAATTGAAGAAGAATTTAAGGTTTATTTCCCGGAGGTAGAATTATTAAGTTGTTTGGGAGAGTTTTATTTACCGGAAGCTTTGCCTAGAATGGAGGCTTATCTTGCATTGAAGAATAAAGCAAAAGAAATGGGACTTGTTTTGGCGGGGGATTATTTATATTATCCTTCTTTAAATGCTTGTTTTGAATCTGCAAAAAATGCTTTTGAAAGGAGTTTAAAATTTATTAATTTTACTTGTTAATCAAAACTCAAAATGAAAAATACATCCATTTTTTCTATTTTATTCTTTATTTTGCTTTTGGTATCTTGTGGGAAAAAAGTGGACAAAGCCATTTATATTGAAAGAGTTTCTAAGGCGGAATATCTAATTGATGCTGAACTAATGTTGAATAAATCCATTATTCACGATATTTTTTCTCCTCCGGTTTCTAGTAGAATATATTATTATTCCTCTCTTGCTGCCTATGAGGCGGCGATACAGGCGGATAGTCATTTTGTATCTATGGCAGGGCAAATTCATGGATTCGAGGGAGTTCCTAAACCTAAAGCTGGCAGGGAGGTGTCATTTCCTGTTGCTGCAACTTGGGCTTATATAACGGTTGGAAAATCTCTGACATTTGCTGAGGAATTATATGAACAATATGAAAAAGATTTAGATAAAAAATATTTAGAAACCGGTATTCCAGAGGATATTTATGAGGATTCTAAGGCCTATGGAATGGAGGTCGCTGCCTCTATCAAACAATATTTTGGAAAAGATAATTATAAGGAAACCCGTGGCTTCCGTTTTACCGTAACGAATGAGCCAGGAACTTGGATTCCAACTCCTCCGGGATATTTTGATGCAGTAGAACCCTTTTGGCCAACCATTCGGACGGCAGTATTGGATAGTGCATCCCAATTCAGACAGCCTGAGCCAGTTCCATTTGATCCAAAAAAAGGTTCTGCCTTCTACAAGGAAATGGAAGAGGTTTATCAAGTGGTAAATAATTTAACAGACGAGCAAAGAGCTATTGCTAATTTCTGGGATTGTAATCCATTTAAAATGAATATCACTGGCCATGCCATGTTTGCCACCAAGAAAATGTCTCCGGGAGGACACTGGATGGGAATTGCCGGACAAGTAAGTAGACAATTAAATAAAACCTATAACGAAACAGCTGAAGCATTTTTAATGACTTCAATGGGTATTTTCGATGCATTTATAGCTTGTTGGGATAATAAATATCAGACCAATAGGATTCGTCCTGAAACGGCTATCAATGAATATTTGGATAAGGACTGGCTTCCTGTATTGCAGACGCCACCTTTTCCAGAATATACTTCCGGACACTCTGCGATATCACGTGCTGCTGCTGTTGTTCTAACTAAATACTATGGAGATAAGGTAAGTTTTTCTGATTCAACAGAAATTCCTTACGGATTACCCCCAAGAAAATTTGAATCTTTTATTGAAGCATCTGACCAGGCCGCCATCTCTCGTTTATATGGAGGGATCCATTATCGACCTGCCTGTATGCTGGGTAAAGATCAAGGAGAAGGGGTAGGATATCTTGTTTTAGAAAGAATAAAAACAAGAAAAGAAAATTAAAAATGATTGTTTCAACCCCAGGAAGGATTTGCCTATTTGGTGAACATCAGGATTATTTAGGATTACCCATTATTGCCGCTGCGATTTCTAAAAGAATTCAGGTAATAAGCTTGGGAAAATTGGAGAAAGAATTTATCATTCATCTCCCAGATGTTCAAAAAATTGAAAATTTTGAATTGAAATTTCCTTTGGAATATTCGAAGGATAGAGATTATTTTAAGAGTATTTTAAATGTTTTAAGTCGGAAAGGCCATTCATTTGGATATGGTTTAAAATTGGAGGTAAGAGGAAATATTCCCATTAATTCTGGGACCTCCAGTAGTTCTGCTTTAAATGTCAGTTTTTTGAATTTTTTAAACCATGAATTTGCTTTAGGCTATAATTCCCAAGAAATTGGGGAAATAGCATACGAAGCTGAAGTTTTGGAATTTGGAGAACCTGGAGGAATGATGGATCAATATTCAACTGCCGTAGGAAAGGTAATTTATTTGGCTTCTGTACCAGAGATAAAAATTAAATCTTTCAATAAAAAATTAGGTACCTTTGTTTTAGGTGATTCCTTAGATCCCAAGGATACCTTAGGGATTTTATCGAGAGTCAAATTCGGAACTTTGGCAGGTTTAGAAAAGATTCAAAAAGAATTTCCTAGTTTTTCTATTCATTCAGCTAGAATTGACGATTTGGAAAAAGTGAAAGGGTTTTTGACGGAAGATGAATATATATTAATTAAGTCGAATATTTCTGACAGGGAGATATTAAAAAATGCTTTGGATCTTTTTCAAGGGGAAGTAGAATGGTCTGATGAGAAGCTTGGGATCTTATTAAATAAGCATCAGGAGAATTTAAGAGAGCATAAACGAATTTCTACACCTAAGATTGATTCTATGATCCAAGCATCCTTGGATGCGGGGGCTTTGGGAGCAAAAATAAATGGAAGTGGAGGAGGAGGCTGCATGTTTGCCTATGCCCCCCACAATGCACAAAAAGTAGCGGATGCAATAGAATCTGTTGGAGGAAAAGCTTATATCATTGAAGTGGATAATGGTACCCAGGTTGAAGAGCTATGAGCCGCAGTGGAACTGCTATGAACTTTGAACTATGAACTATGAGTTATGAGTTATGAGTGATGAGTGATGAGTTCATAGTTCATAGTTCATAGTTCATAGTTCATAGTTCAAAACTCATAGTTCAATTAATAATTAATAAAAATGAAGAAAAGATTATTGATTTTGGCGGGAGGAATGGCGAGTAGGATGAAGAAATCCTTGGCAGCAACAGAAGGAATTGATGAGAAATTAATTCAACAGGCTAATACCCTTACTAAAGGGATGATACAGGTGGGGAAATCTGGTAAAACCTTGATTGATTATCAGATATACAATGCTCATTTGGCCGGTTTTGAAGAGGTAATGTTATTATTGAATCCAGCAGATACAGTTACCAGGCCATATTGTGAGGATTTAATGGCTAAAGATGCAACTTGGGGAATCAAAATCGTTTTTTCCATTCAATATATTCCTTCGGATAGAGAAAAGCCAGCTGGGACAGCCGACGCGGTTTATCAGGCATTGACGCAACAGGAAGATTGGACAAAAGGGAAGGTAATTGTTTGTAATTCAGATAATTTATATTCCGTAAAGGCATTGAATGCCTTATGGGATTCCCCTTATTCAGAAGCCCTAATTTCTTATGAACGGGCAGGATTGGATTACCCGGAGGAGAGGATTTCAGCCTTTGCCTTGATAAAAACTGATTCGGAAGGATTTTTACTGGATATAGTAGAGAAGCCAACAGCTGAGCAAGCGGAGGAGATCAAGGCGGAAGTAGGAAGGTTAGGTGTGAGTATGAATATGTTCATTTTTGATGCAGAAAAGTTCTTACCTTATTTAGAAAAAACTCCTTTTCATCCGATTAGAAATGAAAAAGAACTTCCAACCTCTGTATTTATGTATGGAGAAGGAGAGGGAAGAGGATTTTATACCATACCTTTATCAGAAAATGTGCCAGATTTGACATCCAAAGAAGATATTTTAACGATGCAACAATATTTGGATGATACATTTGGAGAATTTTAGGATAATGAATAAGGAATAAATCAGCCCATTAATTTTTTCATGGATAATAAAGAAGCGTGAAAAAATCAGTTGAAAAAACCTAAATTTTAACCAATGAACCTATTAATAATCCTATTTATGTTAGCAGGATTGATCTTGCTGATATCTTATTTTAAATTTAATCCATTTTTAGCCTTCTTAATCGTCTGTATTATGGGAGGATTAGGGCTAGGGATACCCTTGTCTGAAATTGCGGGGGCAGTTCAAAAGGGGATTGGCGATACACTAGGCGGCTTAATATCGATTATTATTTTGGGAGCGATGATGGGTAAATTGGTGGCAGATAGCGGGGCAGCCCAACAAATATCTTCAACCTTAATTAAATTGTTTGGGGAGAAAAATATTGCTTGGGGAATGATGTTTACAGGATTTGTGGTTGGAATACCCTTGTTTTATAATGTAGGATTTGTTTTGATGATCCCTTTGATTTTTGCGGTGGTCAGACAATTTAATTTACATCCCTTGGTGGCCGGAATACCGATGATGGCCTCTTTATCCGTTGCCCATGGATTTTTACCACCGCATCCTAGTCCGGCGGCTTTAGTAAGTCAATTCAATGCGGACATGGGGATTACCTTATTGTATGGAATTTTGGTAGCAATACCGACGATAATTGTGGCAGGACCTATTTTTGCTCGAACCTTGAGGGGTTTGCCGGTGCGTAAATCGACGGTTTTGGAGGTAAATATGATGGAGGAGAAGGCATTACCTTCGAAGTTTGCAAGTTTTTTTACGGCTTTATTTCCGGTGGTGATATTGGCATTGAGTACGATATTATCGAATATTTTAGCGGAGGGGAATGGGATTACACAATTTTTTAAGTGGTTGAGTGATCCATTGATGGTGATGTTGGTATCGACGATGGTGGCTTTATTTAGTTTGGGAATCATAAGGAATAGAAAGGTGGAAGAGGTGATGGGGATATTTACGGATTCGGTAAAGGATGTAGGGATGTTGGTATTGATTGTGGCTGGGTCTGGATCCTTGAAGGAGGTATTATTAGTAAGTGGAGTGAGTAATCAGATTGGGGATTATTTGCAGACTTTGCCATTGAATCCTTTGGTTTTGGGTTGGTTAATTGCCGCATTTATTCGAGTATGTGTAGGATCGGCGACGATTGCTGGCCTGACGGCGGCGGGGATATTGGTTCCCTTGGTACAGAGTACGGGGGTGAATCCGAGTTTAATGGTTTTAAGTGTAGGGGCAGGGTCATTGATGTTTTCTCATATTAATGATACAGGATTTTGGTTATTCAAGGAATATTTTAATTTAAGTATTGGAGAGACTATTCGGTCGTGGTCATTGATGGAGACGATTGTTTCGATTGTTGGATTAGTGGCGGTTTTGGCTATACAGGCGGTCGGATAAAAAAATAAATTTATTTTTTTTTAACATTTTTTAATATTTATCAATTTTTTGATATATTAGAAAATTCTTTTTCCCTTAAAGGAGAGAATTTACATTTGATTTACCAACCATTAATTAAGAATTATGAAGAAAATTCCACTAATTTTCGCCCTGATGCTATTATGTTTTAGCGTCGTAAGGGCACAAAATCAATCAATTTCCGGAAAAGTAACAACAGCCTCCGACGGAGAGGGTTTGCCAGGGGTGAACATTTCTGTTGTTGGGACAAACCGTGGGGTGACGACCGACTATGAAGGAAATTTTTCTATTAATGTTTCCGCTACGGAAAAATTGCAGTTTAGTTTTGTCGGTTATGCGAGTCAAACCGTCGAAGTTGGCAATCGACAATTCATTTCGGTTGCTTTGGAGGAAGATGCCTCTTTGTTAGAAGAGGTCGTTGTCTTAAATGCCCTGGGTTTAGAAAAGAAGAAAAATTCCGATTTAAGTTCTTCTACTCGGATTAATACCCTTGAATTTAAACGGTCTGGTGAATCTGGTACCATTCAAGCCTTGTCTGGAAAAACTTCTGGGGTACCCATCGTGCGTTCCAATGGAGATCCTGGGGCAGGGGCTTATATTCAGATTCGAGGCCAAAATACCATTTTGGGTAGTTCTTCCCCTTTAATTGTCTTGGATGGGGTACCGATTTCTAATAATAATGTTGGTAGTGGAACTGATGGGGTCGCTCAGCAATCTCGTTTAAATGACCTAAATCCGGACGATATTGAAAATATCACCATTTTAAAAGGTGTTGCAGCGGCCACTGTTTGGGGTACTGGTGCTGCCAATGGCGTGATTGTTATCAAAACTAAATCCGGAAAATTGGGAGCTAAATCAAAAGTTTCTGTAAATGTGAATAATCAGGTAGGCTGGGATATTGTCAACCGAGAATTTGATAAACAAAGTACCTACGGACAAGGGTATCCTTGGTATTGGGCTACAGGAAATGAGGCTCAAGCCTATGATTATCGTTTTGTAGGGAATACGGGTTTTTCTTGGGGACCTAAAATAGCTACCCGATCTGGTACCGATGTGGTAAGAGAAGGTAATCAACGTTTTGTTGCTGAATCTGGAAATATCTATTATCCTATCACGGATAAACAAGATAATAAGCATTATAATGATGTTAACCGGGATCAAGTTTTTAGAACAGGCCAGACTTGGAATAAAAACATTGATGTCAGTTTTGCTGGACAAAATTCTAGTACATTTATTAGCATTGGAGATTGGAATCAAAAAGGGATTTATAAGGCAGGATCGGATTATCGTAGGACAACCCTTCGGTTAAATAATAATACCATCCTTCGTAAAAATCTTGTTGCCAAATTTAATGTCAATTATTCGACGATTCAATCGAATAGGATCCAGCAGGGATCGAATTTAAATGGTTTGTATTTGGGTTATTTAAGAACCTCTCCTGATTTTGATAATACGGATTATAAAGGAACCTATTATGATGCGAATAATAATGCCACTTTAAATGCTCATCGGGGATATAGACGGTATTTAGGAGATGCTGCACCGGCTTATAATAATCCGGGATGGACGATTTCTGAACAGAAGAATCCGAATGAAGTAAATCGTATTATTTTATCGCCAGAAATCACCTGGAATTTTTTGGAGAATGTAGGCGTGACAGCCAGGCTGGGCTATGACCGATATACGGATAAAAGGGAAACATTTTTTCCATTTAGATCGGCAGGATCTTTTGGAAATGGAGCCTATTCTAATGCCCAAATAGCGGAATTGAATGCTACCTATAATTTATTTTTCAATGGGGATCATAAGATCAATGAGGATATTCGATTCGACTGGATAGCCGGTGGAATGATCCAACAGTATGATTATGAAGCCTTAGGTGCAGGGGCAGTTGGATTTACCAATCCACATGTTGGCGATATTTGGATATTTGGAAATTCCAGTATTGATAATGTAACGGCAGATAAATTTATCAGAAAAACAAGAAAAAATGCAGCTTATGGGAATATCAATTTTGAACTCTATGAGAAATTCTTTTTCAGTGGGGGTATTCGCTACGAAGCTACTTCAACCTTAAAAGATAATGTGCTTTATCCATCTGTATCAGCAGGCTATGTATTTATGGATGGTACTAATAATAATGCTATTTTAAGTTTTGGAAAATTGAGGGCTTCGTGGGGTCAAATAGGAATTGAGCCAATTTCTTATATCAATAAAACGGTGTATAATTCTTATGATCGTACAGCAACTTGGGGTGAAACCTTGGCTGCGGGTGTTTATGGAAATCCATTTGCTCAAAGTGGAATTGCTGGAAATCCAGATCTGAAGAGAGAATTGGTAACTGAAACTGAATTTGGAACGGATTTACGCTTATTCCAAAATAAAATGAGTTTAGGTTTAACCTATTATTCACGTTTAACGACAGATGCTATTTTGAATATTGATTTACCTGCTTCTACCGGATTTAGCAGTACTTTTAAAAATGCGGCAGAAATTTCCAACAAAGGAATTGAGGTGGATGCCAATATTCAAGTATTAAAAACAAAGGACTGGTCGATTGATTTAAATGCGAATTTTTCTCGAAATAAAAATATCGTAGAATCTTTGGGTGGGGTACAATCTTATTTCCTAGCAGGATTTACTGGAACGTCTTCTCGCGTAGTGGAGGGTCAACCATTTGGAGCGCTTTGGGGTGGAAGATTTTTAAGAGATTCTACAACCAATAAATTAATTTTGGATGAAAATGGTTTCCCACAGGCTGCACCAGATGAGGGTGTATTAGGTGATCCTAATCCTTTATGGAGAGGAGGCTTAGGGGCATCTTTAAATTTCAAAGGGGTGAAATTATCCTTTTTATTTGAGACCTTCCAAGGGGCAAAATTATGGACAGGATCTGAGGGAGTCTTAAAGTATTTCGGAATTCATCCGGAGACCGCCAATGAGGTTACCTTGACCCAAGATTTAAAAACCTATTATGGTAGAACAGTCGCTTCTGGAACTACAGTAAGAGGAAACATTGAAGATTTTGGTGGAGGCCCTGTTCTATTGGATGCAGATTGGTATCCTGATTTAGGGGGTGGTTTTGGGCCAGCATCTGATCAATTTGTTGTGGATGGGTCTTGGACAAAATTAAGAGAGATTTCAATTGGATATGATTTACCAAAGGCTTTTGTAGAGCGTTTAAAACTGAATCGTATTTCGGTTAATTTGACTGGAAGAAATTTATTCATCTGGTCTCCTGTGAAATATATTGATCCTGAAACCAATTTAACAGGTCCTTCAAAAGGAAGAGGATTAGAATACTTTAATAATCCTGGAACGGGATCTTATATTCTTACGGTAAACTTTGGCTTTTAAATGATGAAAACAATGAAGAAAATAAAATTATTAATGATAGGAATGTTGGGGATGGTTCTAATAAGTTGCCAAGACCTGACGGAAGGATTTAATGATAATCCGAATGCATTTACAGAGGTTCCATCTGATTTAATTATTGGTCAGGTTGAATTACAAGCTGAAATGATTTCGAATTCAACAGCTGCAAGAACGTCTGGAATATTTGTGGATCATTTTACTGGTGCAGATAGACAATATGTTGCTTTGAATAATTATACCACGACGGCTGGGGATTATGATGATTTATGGGAACGCATTTATAATTTAAGGGCGCAATCTTTAATCATTCAAGAAAATTCAACCAATTTAGTAATTAAAGGTCGAGCTCAAATGCTAGAAGCTCTTGCCATTGGGGAAGCAGCTGCTTTATGGGGAGATATACCACTGACAGAGGCGAATAAACCAACAGAATTTGAAAATCCGAAATATGATAGCCAGGCAGAAGTATTCAAGGCGGTACAAGCTTTGTTGGATCAATCATTGACGAATGTTGGGAATTCAGTTGTTCAGGGGTCAGTCATGGTTATCAATGGGGCATCTTACGCCAAGATTATCCATTCCTTAAAGGCTCGTTATTATTTAATTGTAAAAGATTATGCGAATGCCTTAAAAGAAGCTCAATTAGGGATCAATCTGGCGAATGGAGATCAAGGATTATTGGTAAAGCACAGTGCAACGAATGATACAGAGAATTTATTTTGGCAATTTGGCATTGAGCAGCGTGCTGGTTATATGACAGTGGTCAATTCTCATTGGAGAAAATTATTACAGGGGGAGACGCCAAGAGCTCTTACTACACCGGGAAGTGCCAATATTGCTAGTATTTTGATTGATCAAGATGAATTGAATTATGGTAATCCAAATTCTTTGTTTGCGGTGAATGCCCCTGGAATCATAATTGATGGGATTGAAAATGCCTTTATTGCTATTGAAGCGAGTCATCGTTTGGGTCAAGAATCAACTGCACGTGATTTGTATAATTTATTAAGACAGGCATTGGAAGTGAGATTTGGGGGAGAGTTCCCAGCGACTAGTTCTTCCGGAACCCAATTAATAAAAGAAATCTTGGAAGAGAAGTATATATTGATGCCAGGGTCGATGCAAATATTCCATGATATAAGAAGGACCAAGAATTTAATTGGAGTGCCGATTAAGAATTCTTCGGTTTCTAAAATTCCTCAGCGTTTTTTATATCCTCAAACTGAGAAGAATGCAAACAAGAATTTTCCAGGATTAGTTGATTTATATGAGGAAACACCGAATAATAAATAATTAGGGACAAAAAATTAATGAAATTTTTTTAAGCTATTTTTAGCGAATTAGAGGAAAATAAAATCCCTGCCATTTTGGTGGGGATTTTTTCTTTAAAAAGTACAATTGAAAATTATTTTGTTTAATGATTTATTAATTTTTTATAACATTTTTTAACAATTGCTTGTTATAAAGATAATAATTTATATAAATTGCACTTTGAATTTAAATAATTTATCAACAACCGTAAGCTATTATCATGAAAAAAACTCTACTCATGTGGGCTTTTGTGCTACTATCAATTAGCACAGTTTTTGCCCAAAGCAAGCAAATTACCGGTACTGTAAAATCTTCTGAAGACGGATCAGGTCTTCCAGGGGTTAATATCACAATCGTTGGGACCAGCCAAGGTGCTGCAACTAATATTGATGGTAAGTACCAATTAAATGTTGAGGCTGGTCAGGTTCTACAATTTTCTTTTGTAGGATTTGAATCGCAGTCTGTGACAGTCGGAAACCAATCTACTATTAATGTTACATTAAAGGTAGATGCTAGTGAATTAGCTGAAGTGGTCGTTACTGGAGCCTATGGATTAACCCAAACCGCTCGTTCAACCGTAACGAATACTCAGGTAGTGGACCAAAAAACCCTAAACGTGATTCGTCAGACCGACATCAATAATGCCTTAGCAGGTAAGGTATCTGGTATTCAGGTACGTTCTCAGTCTTCTGCAGCCTTAGGTCGTAATACGGAGGTTCGTCTGAGAGGGGTGACAGGTTTTGGAATAGGAACAGGAGCTCTTTATGTGGTGAATGGTACCATTTTACCAAATCCTGGGAACTTAAACTTAGATGATATTGAATCGGTAACGGTTTTACAAGGTGCTGCAGCTGCTGCTCAGTTCGGTTCTCAAGGTGCTAATGGTGCTATTGTGATTACCTTGAAAAAAGGTTCAAGGGATAAAGGTATTGGTTTAACGGTCAATACTGGTATCATGGCTGAAAAAGCTTATATCCTACCAAATTACCAAAATGCTTATGCAGGTGGATCTTTTGGCGACTTAGTACAATTTAATTACAAAGCAGGAATGCCGGAAGAATGGAAGGCTTTAGATGGAAAATATTATCATGACTATTCGGATGACTCTTCATGGGGACCAAGAATGGTAGGCCAGGAGTATATTCCGTGGTATTCATGGTATCCAGGACATAAATATTCTGGAACGACGGCTAAATTATTGCCTCAGCCAGATAATGCTAGAGAATTCTTTAATACTGGTGTAACGTATAATAATACTTTCACTGTTTCAGCTGGAGATGAAAAATATGATTTAAAATTATCTTATGGTAATCAAAATGTAACAGGGGTTATTCCTTCAACAACTTT
>CAZXZK010000012.1:22307-35371 GCA_964645295.1 uncultured Cytophagales bacterium
TATTAAACGTAAGAACCTCTTATTCATTAACAGATAAATTAGAGGTTTCAGCGGATATCAATTATGTTTCTCAAATTCAAAAAGGAGAAATTGATGATGGATACGCAAATAATTCAACGGGGTCATTCTCACAATGGTTCCATAGAAATGTGGATATGGGAATTATGAAGGAATTAGCGGGTGTTAAGGACCCAGATGGTTTAACGTATATTACTTGGAACCATGCTAACCCGGATGCTTATAATCCTTCGAATCCAAAAGCATTTTATGGTGCAAACTATTGGTATAATTTCTATACTTATTTTAATGATAATATCAGAAAGAGCCAAGCAGACCGTTTATACGGAAATTTAGCAGCTACCTATAAAGTGAATGATGCCTTGTCTTTAAAGGCAACTTATAGAAAGAATCAGGTAATTGCTAGTAGTGATACGAGAATTACCACTGATTTAGAGGAATCAGGTTTACAAACGGGAGTTAGAGGCTTCTATGGTTATGGACAATCTAATTCAAATCGTACCAATATAGAGTTTTTAGCTTCTTATAATAAGCAAATAGGTGATTTCTCGATCAATGCAAGTGCTGGTACTGACTTCTTTACTTGGGAATATACCTCTTCAGGGGCTAATACCAATCAAGGTTTATCAGTTGCAAACTTATTCTCTATCACCAACTCTGTTGACCCAGCCACAATCTCTAATAATAGAATTTTAGAGAAATATCGTGCGGTAATTGGTCGAGGTTCCTTTGGATGGAAAGACTTATTATATGCGGATGTTACTTTAAGAAATGACTGGTATTCAACATTACCGCAAACCAATAATTCAGTACTTTCTAAGTCATTTGGTGGTTCGTTTGTATTCTACGAATTGTTAAAAGATAAAATATCTTGGTTATCAAATGGTAAATTAAGAGCATCATGGGGAGAGATTCCAAAAGCATTAGGAACTTCTAATGAAACATTTGGAGCTTATCGTTTTCCAGGGGCAGCCTATTCAGTAGGAAACTTTAAATGGGGACCATATTTCACAATGGCAACTGCCAATACATTGGTGGATCCAAATATTGAGGGTTCAACAGTAACTCAGTTTGAATACGGAATTGATGCACAGTTTTTGAATGATCGAATTGGCTTATCTTTGACTTTATGGGATGGATCGGAAAAGAATTTCCCTTATTCCTTATCTGTTAATGGAGCCTCGGGATATACTTCTTTATTAACAAATATCGGTTTAATTGAGAAAAGAGGTATTGATCTTCAGGTAAATGGTCGTCCGATTTTGACACCTAATTTATCTTGGAGAATTACAGGTACTTATTCTAAATTAATCAAGAATGATATTGTTGAATTGTCAAAAGAGTTTGAAATTACTCAAACCTCTGCTGTACAAAGTGTTTGGTCAACTATGCCATATTTAGTACATACTGAGGGCAAGCGTTGGGGACAAATTTACGGTAATGGTATTAAGAGAATTAACGGAGTTCCGGTATTAAATTCGGATGGTTCTTATGTGAATCAGCCGGATGTATATTTTGGTTCTGTTTTACCAGATTTTACAGGAGGCTTACAAAACCAATTTGTGATTTTCAAGGACTTTACTTTGAATGTTAATATTGACTTCCAAGTTGGTGGTAAATTCGTTTCATTGTCTAATCAGTGGGGATCTTTCTCTGGTCTTACTGCTAGAACAGCAACTATTAACGACAAAGGAAACCCAATCCGTGATGCAGTAGCTGATGGTGGTGGTGTTCATGTGAAAGGGGTAAATGAAGACGGAGAGCCTGTTGATTATTATGTAGAAGCCCAAGATTATTTCCACAATAATTATTATAACAATACATTTGATGATTATATCTATGTTAAATTAAGAGAAATTTCATTTGGTTATAATATCCCTGTAGAGCGATTTGGTTTAGGAAAATATTTCCAAAATGCTAATTTATCTATTGTAGGACGTAATCCATTGTTGATTTACGCAACAACACCTGATTTTGATCCTTCGGAGGTTTCAGCTGTTGTGGGTGAGTCTGGTCAGTTCCCAGGAACGAGAGGTTTAGGTTTTAATTTAACCTTAGGTTTCTAATTCTCAACAATTAAACGATTAAAAAAAATGAAAAAGTTATTCATCATATTAAGCGTAGCAATTCTTGGACTAGGTATCCAAGGTTGTGATAAATTGGAGGATTTTGGAGATACTAACCTGAATCCTTCTGCAACATCAGAGCCAATATTAGCGGCTTTGTTAAGTAATGTTGAGTCTGGAATAGCTGGATATGCTGCTAGTTTAAGAGGTGGTTTATATGCACAATATTTTTCAGAGACTCAATATACAGATGCCTCCTTATACAGTATTCCACAACTAGATTTTTCAGGTAACTATGCCGGATCTCTTATGGATTTACAAGTTATTCAGGATAGAAATGAATCCAATAATATGAATCAAGTTGCTTCAATATTGCAACAATATATTTTCTGGAATGTAACAAATAACTGGGGAGATGTTCCTTATTCAGAATCTCTTAAAGGGGCTGATTTCCCAAATCCAGTTTATGATACACAAGAAACCATCTATAAGGGAATGTCATCTGCTTTAGCGACAGCAGTTTCTTCTTTCGATGGATCTGCTATCCAAGGTGATTTATTATTTGGTGGTGATGTAGCTTCTTGGAAGCGTTTTGCCAATTCATTAAGAATGTTAATTGCTATTCAAGCTTCTAAAGCAGATGCTGGTTGGGCAAAGGCAGAATTTAGCGCTGCTCTATCTGATGGAGGAGGTTATATCGCTACGAATGCTCAAAATGCTTCTGTAAATTATCCTGGTGGTAATTTTAAGAATCCTTGGTTCCAATTATATAATGGACGTAAAGATTATGGTGAGTCTAAAAGCATGACTGATTTGATGGGATCATTAAATGATACACGTCAATTAGCTTTTGGTGGTGCTAACCAAGATTTTAATGCTCCAGATGCCTTAAAAACTTCCAATGTTGGAATGATTTATGGTGTTGAAAGAGCGAAGGCTGAAGCTTTTACTGCTGCTAATACTAACTGGGCAAGAATTTTGAGAGGTGACTTCCGTCAGGAAAATTCTCCTATAATTTTAATTTCTGCTGCTCAAGTTGCTTTAGCAAGAGCGGAGGCGGCTGATTTAGGTTGGACTTCAGAAAATACGAAAACCGTATATGATCAAGGTATAGCATTATCCCATGAACAATGGGGTGTAACACCTTCTGCTGGTTATACATCTACAACACGTGTAGCTTTAGGAGCTAATGGAGCGGCTGGAAATCAGGAGAAAATTGCATTACAACGCTATATCGCTTCTTATCCTGATGGTGCTCAGGGTTGGAATGTTTGGAGAAAATCAGGGGTTCCTAATTTGACTCCAGCACCTGATGCGGTGAATGATTCTGGTGAAATTCCAAGAAGATATACCTATGCTTCTTCAGAATATACATCAAATGAAACGAATGTGAAAGCTGCTGTTGCTCGTTTATCTGGCGGCGATACACAAGATTCCAAAGTTTGGTGGGATAAATAATTTTTAAATTTTGATGAATATGAAAAAGAATATGAATTATTTAGGTATTATTTTCGCTTCTTTATTCTTAATGACATCTTGTATTGAAGATGATACAGTAAGATTAACAGATGAGGGAAATACCATAATCAAAGTTAATGGGGGCACAGAAAATGCCTTGTACTTTTCTCCGTTTTTGGATGTTCGTAAAGTAGATATGTTGGATTTAAGAAGAGATGCTAATTCAGCTGACGCTCTAAATCAATCGGCTACTGTTACACTAAGTCTTGATCCTTCATTAGTAGACCAATATAATGCTGATAATGAAGCGGATTTTGCAGTATTACCTGCTGAAATTTATTCATTCGTAACCGACAATGGTATTTCTGTTTCTGGAAATACCTTAACTGTTACTTTTAATCCGGGTGAATTTGCAAAAGTGATTTCTATCAATTTAGATGGTTCACAATGGGATTTAGCTTATAAATATGGTTTAGGTTTTAAAATGGAATCTTCTTCTCAAGGAGTTATTTCTAATGGTACACCTACTTCTCTTACCACTATTAGCGTTAAGAATAAGTATGATGGTAAATATCTATTAACAGGCCAGCATACTAGGGTACCGTATAACTTCCCTTATGAAACGGAAGTAGAATTAAGAACATTTGCTGCTAATTCTGTTATTTTCTATTGGCCATTGGCTGGTTCGGTAGGTCATCCAATTGGGGTGGGTCCTGGTGAACTTTCCTGGTATGGTACCGCGGTATCGCCGATTGTTGTAATGGATTTAGATACAGACAAGGTTGCTGATGTTTATAATAACAGCACTGCTGTACCTATTTCCAAATGGGATGAAGAAGGTGTAACTAATGGAAATTATTATGATAATGGTTCTAAAACCTTGTACGTTTCTTGGAACTATTTAGGAAGGGCAGATAGAGCTTTCATTGATAAATGCGAATATATCGGTTCTAGATAATATCCAATAAATTCTATTAAAACCTGCTGAGAAATCAGCAGGTTTTTTTATTTTAGGAGATATTTATTATTCTATTTAATTATGCATACCAAATCTTCCCTTAGACAGTTGGTTTCAATTCCTGTAATTGTTGCTGCTCTTGGCTATTTTGTTGATATTTATGATCTCCTTTTATTTGGGATTGTTCGTATTCCTTCTTTGAATGCCCTTGGTCATTCAGAAGGTGAAATTGCCCTACTTGGCACTCATATTCTTAATTTTCAGATGGTAGGTCTTTTGCTTGGTGGAATCATCTGGGGTGTATTGGGTGATAAAAAAGGGCGTCTTTCTGTTTTATTCGGCTCAATCTTAACCTATTCCTTAGCAAATATTGCCTGTGGTTTTGTTCAAGATGCCAATACCTATATGGTTCTCCGTTTTATTGCTGGTATAGGTCTTGCAGGAGAATTAGGGGCTGGGATTACCCTTGTCTCAGAAATTCTTCCTAAAAATCTTCGAGCCATAGGGACTTCATTGGTTGCATCTATTGGTTTATTAGGAGCTGTAGTTGGTTATTTTACTGTTGAATTCTTTGAGTGGCGTACTGCTTATTTTGTTGGAGGTGGTATGGGTATTCTTCTTCTGCTTCTTCGTTTGGGAGTTTTTGAATCTGGTATTTTCAAAGAAATTCAGCATAATTCCAAGGTTTCTAAAGGAAATTTCTTTGCCTTATTTTCTTCTTGGGAGCGTTTTTCTAAATATATGAAATGCATTGGTATGGGCGTGCCTACTTGGTTTGTTATCGGCGTCGTTTCTACTTTTTCCAATGAATTTGGACAGGCTCTTGGGCTTTCTGATCCAATTCTGCCAGGGGTTTCTATCATGTGGTGTTATATTGGTTTATCAGCAGGGGATTTAGCTTCTGGTTTTTTCTCCCATTATTTGGAGTCTAGAAAAAAAGCGGTGTTTTATATGATGCTCTTAACCTTTCTTTCTACTGCCTATTTATTATTCATTGGCGTTTCCAATACGAATGAATTCTATTTCTTTATGCTCTTACTTGGTTTTGGTATTGGCTATTGGGCTATGTTCGTCACTATCGGGGCAGAACAATTTGGTACAAACCTGCGTGCAACCAAGGCTCCAGCATTTATCGGACCAAAATCGTGGTTCAACGGTTATTATGACAATTCTATTTAGAAATTTTGACCAAGATTTTGGTCCGATAAATGCTGGGGCCTTGGTTGGTCTAATGGCCTTTATTATAGGTTTCTATAGTATTCTTACCATTCCTGAAACCCATAATAAAGACTTAGACTATCTAGAATAATTACCAGATTCGAATTCTATCCTCTGGTTTTTTGTATAATTTTTCCCCTGGTTGTACCTGGAAGGCCTCATACCATGCATCCATGTTTACTGGTGCTCCAATGGTTCTGAATTGAATCGGGGAATGTGGGTCTGTGACAATATATCTCGCAGCTGTTTCATCTCTCGTGGATCCTCTCCAAACCTGTGCCCAAGCTAAAAAGAAACGTTGATCCGGGGTGAATCCATCAATCTTCTCCTTTGATTTTCCTTGTTTTGTCATTTTAAATGCCTCATAAGCGGCATTTAATCCTCCTAAATCCCCAATATTCTCTCCCATCGTTAATTTTCCATTCACATGGATCGAATCTAGTATCGTATAGGCGTCAAACTGTTCACCTAATAATTTTGTTCTTTCCTCAAATCTCTCCCGATCTTCGTCTGTCCACCAGTTTCTTAAAGTTCCATCCTTATCATATTTTGATCCTGAATCATCAAAGCCATGGGACATCTCATGCCCGATTACAGCTCCAATGCCACCATAATTTACGGCATCATCTGCATTTGGATCAAAGAATGGAAATTGTAAAATACCCGCTGGAAATACAATTTCATTCATGGTCGGAGAATAATACGCATTTACCGTTGGAGGTGTCATTCCAAATCGTTCTCTGTCCACCGGTTTTCCATATTGACTTATATTATAATCAAAGCCCCATTTATCCGCATTCAACATATTCTCAAAGAAGGTATTTGATTGAATAACTAGTCCTTCATAATCTTTGAATTTTGAGGGATATCCCACTTTCGGTCTGAAAGCAGCTAATTTTGCTAAGGCTTTTTCTTTTGTTTCTGGGCCCATCCATTCTAAATTATTGATTCTAATTTCAAAGGCCTTCCTTAAATTCTCAACTAATTCATCCATTCTTGCCTTAGCCTCAGGTTTAAAATATCGCTTTACATATAATTGACCCAATAATTCCCCAATGCTACCGTCTGTCCAGGATGATAATTTCTGCCATCTAGGTGTTTCTACCTGTTGGCCAGATAAAGCACTTGAATAAGTAAAACTTGCATCCACAAAATCCCTCGATAATAAACTTGCAGAATTCTTCAAGACATTCCACTTTAAATATTGCTTCCATATCGTCACTGAGGTATTGGATAAGATTTCATTGGCCCTTTCAAAGAAATTGGGTGAATTGACCAGGATAGAATCTTGAGCCGGTATACCATAGGCAGCAAAATGAGCATTCCAATCAATATTTTCTGTTTTTGATTGAAAATCTGACATGACCAATTTATTATAGGTTTTATATGGGTCACGCATTTCAACCCTTGCCATTTGTGCCTCTGCCAAGGATTTTTCTAAATTGAAAATATTTTCAGCATAATCTCCCGCCTGAATCTCACTGGTACCAGTCAGAGTGAATAAGGTTTTAATATAGGTCTTTAGAGCCTCCTGTGCCTTTAAATAACGGGCATCCGTTTTTAAATAATAATCTCTGTCGGGTAAACTAGTGCCTCCTTGAGATAATTGAGGAACCATTTTTTCAACATTTTTTCGATCCTGGCCTACATAAAACCCATATAGGGGAGAGGCTAAGCCATAAGATTTCAATAAAGCAATTTCTTTTACTACCCCCTTTAAATTGTTAATGGCATCTACCTCTGCTAAATATTTTTTAATTGGATCATAACCTCTTTTTTCAATGGTTAGTGTATCCATTCCAGCTGCATAAAAATCTGCCACACGTTTTTCCACTGAACCTTCTTCGTATTGATCAATATTTTTTAAAGCTTCCTCTAAAATTGTTTTGACAGCATTTGAATTAAACTCTCTTAATTCATTGAAGGAGCCCCAACGAGTTTCTTTAGCAGGAATTGGATTATTTTTAATCCATACGCCATTGGCATATTCAAAAAAATCATCCCCAGGCTTTACCGATATATTCATATTCGCTTTATCGATAAATTTTTCAGGACTTTGTGCCATTAAATTGGCAGTCACAAATAGTCCAATAAAAAATAATATTGGTTTTTTCATTGATAAATAATTTAAGATTTGTTGATAATTCCCTTTTTTCAAAGTTTTTTTATAATTCTATAAATTTACCAAATTTTATGGATTCATCACAAGCAAAGGCAATTTTAAGTGAGTTTACCGCATCGTTGATATGTTCTGTTAAATCGATATCCTCTGAAATGGCTTTATAAAAATAGGCTTGTTCCCGATCACATAATTCTTGGTGGTTTGGTTCATCCTTTAAATCAATCCATTCGTCCTCTTTTAGGAAATGGTTTTCTTTATTTATTCCCCCATGGTGCAATCTGAGTGATTCTGTTTTTGTATGATCATCAATTGAATCTGATTTTCCTTCACTTCCAGCATTTTTTGCTACGATCGAAACAGCCCCTCTCGGTCCAATAACATCCTTAATAAAAAAAGCTGTTTGTGACATCATTGGGCCCCAGCCAGCTTCGTACCAACCGACTGAGCCATCCTCAAAATGAATCTGCAATTGTCCGTAATTATAATTTTCCTCTGGTATCTCATCTGATAATTTTGCACCAATAGCAGCTACCTTTACGGGCTTAGACTGGGTCATTTGACACATCACATCAATATAATGAACTCCACAATCCACAATAGGAGAGAGGGATTTCATTAAATTCTTGTGAACTTCCCACATATAACCATGACTTTGTTGGTTTAAATTCATTCTCATCACTAAGGGTTTTCCTAGGGTTTTTGAAAGTTCTATGAATTTTATCCAGGAAGGATGATGCCTTAAAATATAACCTACTACTAATTTTTTTCCTGTTTCTTTTGCAATTTTTGCGACATTCTCAGCGCCTTTTACACTATCTGCAAGGGGTTTTTCCAAAAATACATGGGCACCTGCTTGCATGGCTGCAATCGTATAGGCCTCATGAGTTTCTGGATAAGTTGAAATACAAACCGCATCTGGCTGACTAATGGCTAAAGCCTGATAATAATCTTCAAAAAGGGGATAATTAGTTTTTAATTTCTCTTGTAATTTTACTTTTGAAGAACCTCGTGAAACTAATCCTACTATTTCAAAATTCGCATGGTGATGATAGGCCATTGCATGCGATGCCCCCATATTACCACAACCAACAACTAAAATTTTTATTTTCATTTTATTTTTAGAATATAAGAATATGAGAATATTAGAATCGAAGTGGCAGCCGCTCTTCACTCCTCCAAAATTTCCTTGTCTTTCCAATAATTTGCCAGAGTAGAACCTGTAATATTCATTAATGGACCAAATACCACGGCAGCCACACCTAGGGTAGCGACTTTATTCATGGCAATGGCAATGCCAGAGGCTAAACCTGCATTTTGCATCCCTACCTCTATGGCGATGGTCCTTCTGTCTGGTTCAGATAGTTTCAATATTCTAGCAATTTGATAACCCAATAGATAGCCTAAAGAATTATGTAATAACCCTGCAACTATCATCAATAAGCCTACTTCGATTAATGAATCTCTTCCAAAAGCAGAAATGATCATCAAGACAATCGCTATTCCCCACATGGATATTCTGGAGAGATTATTGTCAATAAACTTGAATCTGTCTTTGAAAATAATTCGATAAAATACTCCGATTCCAATCGGTAAAATGATTAATTGAATGATTTCCCAAAACATTTTCCAAAAATCAATTTCAATATATTGATTAGCCAATACCTTCATCCAAAAGGGTGTAACCAAAGCGGATAATAAGGTTGAGATTGAAGTTAAGGTAACGGATAAGGCGATATTTGCCCTAGCCAAATAAGTCATTACATTAGATGCCAAACCACCTGGCATGGATCCAATTAATATAATTCCAGCAGCTATCTCTGGAGGGAAATCAAAAAATTGTACGACAAGTAATCCAACAAATGGCATGATAGTTAATTGACAAATCACCCCAATAATGACTGCTTTGGGTTGAACTAAAATGGATTTAAAATCGTTGATTCTCATGATAGCTCCCATTCCAACCATGATGATTTGGAGTAAAGGGATAATGAAAACCTTGGTGGATAATCCATTAATTTCTTTAAATGGTTCGGGGAAAATCAGGGCAATTGCTACCCCAAGGATAATCCAAATCGAAAAAGGAATTTTATTTAGCATGGTTAAGGATATTTTCTAGTTTTAAATAAGATTCAATCACAGCTCTTACACTATGATAATTAATTTTCCAGGAATGAGAGGTATGTCGCCAAATTGGTTTGCCTTGTCTTGAAAGCAAGGGCCACCATTCTCCAACTTTTTTATTGATGCCTTTATCCATGACAAATCGATGAACATTTTCATAGGCATCCAAATATTTTTCATTATGAATTAATTCATAAGCATCTAACATGCCAATCATTACTTCTGCTTGTTGCCAAAATTCTTTTTCATGATCATATACTTTGCCTGAATGGGAACCTTCTACATAAACGCCTCCATGTTCCCAATCAATTCCGTATTGATAAGAATGCTCATAGGCTTTTAGAATATTAGTTTGATATTCTTTTAATTCAAAATTTCCAATTTCAATCGCTCTTCTTAATAACCAACCAAATTCAGCATTATGTCCGTAAGAGGTATTATCAGTAGCATCATTTTTTTGTCCATCCGGATTGAAACGATCCCAACCCCAAACCACGTCAAATTTAATTTGAGGGGCTACCTGCCAATCCCTCCAAAATTGTGGGATACCTGTTCCATATTCGGGATGCATGATTTTTTGAACCAGAATATCCATGGACTCTTTTAATTTTCTTCGGTGAATTTCTTTTCCGCTAGCCTCATAGAGCGTGGTGAAGGCTTCCATTAAATGCATATGGACATCCAAGGTTTTTCTATCACCGCCTTGAGAACCTGGCCCCATCAATTCCCATTTTTCATTGAAAAATTCCCAATAACCTCCATGGTGAGTATCAACGGCATATTTTTGTAATAAATCAAAAACTTTTTCTGCATATTCTAAGCCTCTTTTGTCTCCCGTAGCCAAATAATACTCACTCAACGAATAAATGCAAAAACTATGTCCGTATCCTATTTTCTGAGCGTTAAGAATGGTATTTTTTCTGTCTAAAAGCCAATAAAAACCACCATTTTCTGGATCCCACATTTTTTCCAGCAGGAAATTCACCCCATGCACGGCTAAATCCTTCATTATATCTCCACCAAATCCTTTACGGTAGGCTTGAGAAAAGGTAAAGACCAATCTAGATTGAGCAATCAGTGATTTTTCATCTGTGCCAGGATCATTTCCGAATTCATCAAAATGGGAATTATAGCCTCCAAAGACGCTATCTTTGCAATTATTCGCCCAAAAAGGCAACAATGAATTTTCAGCATAATCTTTTAATTCATTTTTAAATGAAGAGAGTTTTTCTAGATTCATAGGTTTAATTCATTATTTAAAGATAAAATATCTTTTGGAAAAACCTTGCCAGTTGAATTAATTTGATGAATGGAAAGGTAGGCAGCCATATTGGCTATTTCTAATGCCTCTAAGGGGCTAGCCCCTGCACCTAAAGCACTGCTAAATCCAGCTAATACCATATCTCCCGCACCAACAATATCAATTTCTCCCTTTTTTGGAATTCCTTCTACATGGAAATCCTCTTTGGCATCCTTATAAATCAGGCCTCTTTCACCTAAAGTCAATAATACAAATTTTTCTCTTCCCTCAAAAAAATGCTCCAAGCTAATTTTGATTTTGGCTAATTCTTCTTCTGATAAATGAACCTGCTTGATTCGATTAAATTCCTCTAAATTGAGTTTTAAAGAAAATAGATTTACCCATTTCCCATTTTTTCTAAAATCTCCGATGACCTTCTTTGGGTTAAGGTTTTTTTCCAGATAAATAATTTCTTCAATGCTCAATAATGCTTGGTTAATCTGCTCATTCAAAAGAATAAAATCATATTCGTCTTGTCGGCAAATTAATTCGTTCAATAGATTTAATTTTATCTCTTTTGCGGGGGGATTATTTGTTCCAAAATCAATCCGATTTGTTTCTTTAAGGTTGATTAAAGGTTTCGAATAAACGGTGGTGTCAAAGTATGGGTGGACCATTAAATAATTACCTAGGCCCATTTTTTCTAATTGATAATCTAATTCTCTGCCAAATAGATCGTCTCCTTTTATTCCAAAACAATCCACTTGAATTCCTAAATTTCTTAAATTTTTTGCTAAATTTCCTGCCGCCCCAAGACTTATACTAGGCTTACTTCCAAAGTGGACAATTTCTTGGGTTTCCAAAGATAATTCACCAGAATCTATTTGAAGGTCATAATAAAAATCTAAAGCAAAATCGCCTAATACTGCAAATTTTAGATGATTGAATTTGTGGATGATTTTCGTCAGTTTTTCAGGTTTCATTCAATAATTGGAAGTTAAACAAACCAAAATTTAATCATTATTCTTGAAAAATTTGTAGTTTTGTTCTTAAATAATCACCTTTTAAATGCAATCAAAAAAAAATATTTTTCTTTTTTTATCTTTATTTCTTTTAATTTCATGTGGAAAGGATATTTCCAAAAATAATCCTTTAGAGGTACCCTCGGTGGTTTTAAACGATGTATTAAATTGTGCGAATAAGGATAGTTTAATTGTCAAATTCGGTTCAGAAAATATTATTTTAGATACTCAGATTATTTACCAAATGGATACCTTGGATGCAAGTATTTTATATCCGAATTCCAAGAATCAGGTTTATATTTTTTATCAAGGCGAGCAAATTCAAGATGTTCGAATTTCTGGAGAGTATTCTCAGTGGATTACATCCTCCGGACTTTATCTCGGACAATCCTTAAAGGATGTTCAAGAAATTAATCAAATGCATTTTACCATTTCTGGCTTTGGCTGGAATTACGGTGGTACAGTGATTTCTTGGGAGGGAGGAGTCTTAGGAGGCAATAATCTATCCCATTTAGTAAAATTTAAAAATCAAGAGGATTTAAATGGTGTTTCCGAAGAGAATTTTATGGAAGTGAAAGGAGATTTAGAATTTGATATTCGTCATGAAACTATCCAAAATTTAGATCCTAAATTAGTCGAAATAGCCCTCTATCATCCCAAAGTACCAGGTAAAGAGGAAGGAAAAGAATTGGGGATGAAATTGGAGCATCGACAAATGGAAAGAAAATAGTTCAGAATAGTGAATAGTGAAGAGTGAATAGTGAAGAGTGAAGAGTGAAGAGTGAATAGTGAAGAGTGAAGAGTGAAGAGTGAAGAGTGAAGAGTGAAGAGTGAAGAGTGA
>CAZXZK010000013.1:0-3213 GCA_964645295.1 uncultured Cytophagales bacterium
AATAGGTATCTGCCACTACTGCCACGGTTTCAACTGTAGCAAATAATAATTTTCTCTCAGAACGAAAAATATGCTTTACTCCTGAAATCTTTCTAGCCTCAGTATCATCAAATGATTTAACCTTGGCATGAATCATCGGTGGGTGAACCACACAAGCATACAAGAGCCCATCAGGACGAGCATCTATTCCAAATTGGGCTGAACCATTCACTTTTGAAGGAATTTCCGGACGAGGAATGGATTTTCCAATTTGATTAAATTGTGAGGGATCCTTTAATTTAGGGTCTTTTGGGATGGGTAATTGAGAAGCGTCTTGAACTAATTCAGCATATTTAAAAGATTGAGTGTTTTTAGCATTAAAAACCATCCCTTGTTTGGCAAAACAATCTTCTACAGAAATATTCCATTTATTGGCTGCTGCTTGTAAAAAAAGTTCTTTCACCGCAGCACCAACCTTTCTCATTGGAAGATAGCGGGTACGAATGGAGGCTGAACCACCAACGGATTGGGGCCCGTATTTAGACGTTCCATCGGAAGAACGGATTTCAACCTGATCTAAAGGAACTTCCAATTCCTCGGCAATCAGGAGAGGAATAGACTGTTGTGTACCCTGACCCATATCTGGGCGACCATTGTATAGAATGATTTTACCCATTTCATCAATTACAATGAAAGGATTAATTTCAATGGCATTGGGCAAAACCTTTTTTAATTCAACGATATTCGGACTAATCTCGCGCCAAGTAATTGCTAATAAAGCCATTGCCTGGGATGATTTTTTTATAAACTCTCTTCTTGTATTTCTCATATTTAACTCATTTTAGCGGCTAAATGAATCGCTTGTTTGATCCTACCATAGGTACCACAACGACAAATATTTCCAGACATGGCATTATCAATATCTTCATCGGTCGGATGAGGATTTTGAGCCAACAAGGCGGTTGCTGAAAGAATTTGTCCGGATTGGCAATAACCACATTGTGGCACTTGCATTTCTATCCAGGCTTTCTGAACTGCGTTAAATTCCTTTTCTCCAATAAATTCGATGGTTGTAATTTGATCAGAATCCGTTAGATTAGATACGATTGTCTGACAAGATCTAACTGGGTTACCATTTAAAAGTACAGTACAAGCTCCACAAAGACCCATTCCACAGCCAAATTTAGTACCGGTATAATTCAAAGAATCTCTCAATACCCATAATAAAGGAGTATCTTCATCTACTTCGACGGATTTTTTCTGTCCATTCACCAAAAGATTAAAGTTTGCCATGTGAATTGATTTAAGGTTTAGTATTATGCTAAATTTAAAAAAAAAAGTTGAAATTAGTAATTAAATTAAATAAATATGCTGAGTTTAGAGGAGAAAAAATGGATTAAAGACCATCTTGAAGCGGATATTACAAAACTGGCTTTTAAGCTTTCTAAGATTCAGGGAATCCATCACCAAAAAATTGTTCAGCAAATTGAACAACGAAGAAAGATGCGGTTAAAATGTCCTTCTTGGTCAGAAAATTTTTCTATTTATTTTCCTTACGGGCTTTCTAGTGAACAATCGTCTTCTCAGGTTACGGCGATGTTCAAATCAACCTTAATAGAGGGAAGAATCCTTGATATTACGGCTGGAATGGGAATGGACGTATGGGCTTTTTCAAAAAATATAAAAAATAAGGTAGAGGCTTGGGAAAGAAATCCGGAATTAATTGAAATTTCAAAATACAATCATAAAATCCTTCAAACTGGAGTAAAATGGTGTTTGGGAGATGGATACGAATACTTATTGAAAACGGATGAACGGTATGATTGGGTTTATGTGGATCCAGCGAGAAGAGGAAAAGAAGGGCAAAAACTCATACAATTGAAAGATTGTGAACCAAATATTGTGGATTTAGTTGAAAAACGACCATCTTTTCAATATTTGTTTAAATTAAGTCCTGTACTTGATATACAACAAGCGGTACAGGAATTAGGCGGCGTAGAAAAAATCTGGATCATTGTTTTCAACAATGAAGTAAAGGAATTACTCATAAAAAAATCTGTGAATTCAACGACAGACCCTGAAATTACCATCCTTGAATTGGGCTCACAAGAGACAAAGGGAAAGGTCTTGATGATAGGCAAAAAATCCGCGGAAAAAATAGAGGAAGTTCGAATAGGTGAAATGGCAAAATATCTCTATGAACCATCTGCAGGGATATTAAAAGCAGGATTTTTTAAATTAATCCAAGGAAAAAACAAGTTTAAAATACATCCTAATACGCATTTATATACCTCGGAATTATTAGACGAAACTTTTCCAGGAAAAATCATGGAAGTATTATATACAGGAAAATTTGAAAAAGGAAAAGTTGAAAAAATCATTGGCAATAAGGTTGAAATTATAGAAAGAAATTTTCCGATAAAACCGAAGGAAATATACCAAAAATTAAAACTCCAGGCAGGAGGAGAATATTTTTTGTTTTGTTATCGAAATAAGGTAGAAAAATTGGAAATGTCTATTTGTAAAAGAGTATAAAAAAATCTAATTTCAAAATAAATATGTAAAAACTACGTTAAGATTATAAAGTGAAATAATGAAAAAAATAGTCATCAGCTTTGCTTTTATGGTAGGTGTACTTTTTCCTAGTTTTTCCCAAGTATATACGGGGAATGAGGAAGTAGAAGGGAAAATTCAGCCCGGTTTTTATCTTTATGTGAAGGGTGAAGAAGCTATAATCCAGGAAATTTGGAGTCATTATCTTGAAAAAATAGGATCCGTTCGGAATGGAAGAAGAAATACTTTATTAAGTCGATTGGTTAATATCCCCCAAGTCCCTTACAAAGACATGAAAATGAAATCGAAGATTCATTATGGAAAAAATGATGAACTAAAGATTTTCGTATCCATTGAATTTGAAGAAAAAAAATATTTGGTGAATGGAGAAGAAGGATACCGAGAAGCAACTAATTGGCTAGAAAAATTTAATAGCCAATTAGCCTTGGAATTAGCTTATTTATCAGAGCAAAAAAAATTAAATGATTTATACAAAGAACAGGAAAATATCCAAAAAATTCGAGATCGATTGGAGAGAGAGACCAAAAATAATCAGGAAAAAATGCTTGATTTAGAAAAAAAACTTAAAGAAACCAAGGAAGAAGCTGAATTATTAATTGGAAAAACCAAACAAAATCAACTGGATTTAGGGGGAATTGATTCCGCCATCAATGAGCAAAT
>CAZXZK010000013.1:3223-11544 GCA_964645295.1 uncultured Cytophagales bacterium
GAAACAGCTAAAAAAGCGATTCCATAAAAATCCACTAAATTGGTAGGGGATTTTAACAATTTTTTTTAAATTTGGCATTATTCATCAACGAAAATGAAAAATTTAAAAATTACTTTCCTAGCCATCATTTTCTTATTAATCAGTTCTTCCTTTGGAATTGTTGATACTAAACGCATTAATTTTTCCAAAAAAACTGAGATAAAAGATTCTACGAATATCTATTCTCCTGAATTAAAATCAAGTAAGATTTCCTATTTTTCTAATAACCCAGAAAACAAATCGAAAAAAACTGATTCGACCAAATCAAAAGAACAGGATTTTAACTTTATTGAAGCTTTAGTAGTTGTAATGATGAATTTTATCAAGTTCATTATTATTAAATTAACTTCCTTATTTATCTAATGAGATTTAAAATAAGCACTAAAGTTCAAAATTCATTAAATGAAATTATCCCACAATTCAACCAAGATTTATTTCAAAAGCTAAGCCCACCCTTTCCGCCCGCTAAATTGAATCGATTTGATGGATGTAAATTGGGTGATCAATTCATTATTGAATTAAATTTCTTCAAAAAATTCCTATGGGAAGGCGAAGTAACCAAAGAAGAATTAAAGGAAAATACGTATTTATTTGTCGACGAAGGAAAAGTACTACCCTTTGGTATGAAAAAATGGGTACACCATCATTGGATGATAAAAAACGCTCCGAATGAAACTACGATATTGGATGATGTTGAATTTACCTCAGGGAATTTAATTTGGGATATTTTCTTGTTTATAGGATTTTATGGGATGATGGTTTACCGAAAACCCTTATATAAAAAATATTTAAGCTAAAAAGCATCGTAGGCGAGCCGAACAGCTTTTTTTGCCGGATAAATAGCAGCTAAGAATCCTATGGTGAAAACGATTAAACTGACCATTAAAATATCGGAAGTTTTCCATATGATTGGATAGGCATCTAATAGCTGAGTGGATAAACCTGTCCGAATGATTCCAAACTTTTCTTGGATAAAAGCGATAAAAATGGCCAATAAAATCCCGGAAAAAATACCCACCATTGTTATGATAAAACCTTCCCATAAAAAAATTTGGTAAATTTGTTTTGGTTGAACTCCTAGACTAACAAAAGTTTTTAAATCCTTCTTCTTTTCAACTACTAAGAGGGAAAGGCTAAAAAATAGTGTAAAGGAGGCTACAATTATAATACAAACCATCATGAGGGTTACAAATAATCGTTCAATTTTAATGGCTTGTAAAACAGATTGATGTTGTTGAGGAATAGAGAGGATGGAAAGGTTTTTCTCTTTAAGCCAATCTGATAAATCTTCTTGAATAGATTCAGGGTCTTGGTGAATAATTAATCGTATGGAGGAGTATTGGTCTTTAATCTGACTAAGATTCCTCATAAAATTGATATCCACCAGCAGGGATTGAGAATCGAATAAAGGGTCTACTTGAAAAATTGAACCGGGTAGAATTTGGGCTTCAAATAAATTATCCTTTGCTATTGGCGAAAATTTTCGTAATCGTTTACGATTAGGATAATAAATTTGAATGGGAAAAATCTCATTTCGTAAATCCAGGCCTAGGTTCAAAAAAAGACCTTGTCCGATCATGGCAACGGGGTATCCATTAGATTCTAAGCCATATTCCCCCGCAATAACAGTTTCTTTAAAAGAATTTGATTGGATAAAATTTGAATCTAAACCGATTAAATCTGCAACAATTTGATTCTCTCCATAGGTTAATAAAACTTGATCTTTTAATTCTCCAATGCAGTAGTCGATGCTCGAATGCTGATGAATATAGTCAAAATCTTGAGGGCGAAATGAAAAGAACTTTCCTTGGGTGGGAACGATTTTTAAACTCGGTTCATAGGACTCAAAAAAATCTAATTGAAATTCTTTGATCCCATTGAAAAAGGAAAGCACTAAAATCAAAGCCATGACCTCAAAGGCTACTCCAACCATGGTAAATTTAGACATGGTAGAAATAAAAGTAGATTTAATTTTAGATTGAAAATACCGTTTTGCTATAAAAATAGAGAATCCCATGATTACGGATTTTTGTCATCATTTTCCGGGGGAATATGCAAATTTTCAAATAATTTATCAATTTTTGCTGCATATTCAGAGGTATCATCTAAATAAAAATTTAAATGAGGTATAATTCTTGCTTGATGTCTGATTTTTTGCCCTAAGGAATTTCGAATCATTTTAGTTTTCTCGTTTAATAGGTCAACCATTTCTTGTGGTTTATTAATTAATAGAAAACTCAAATATATCTTGGCTATGGATAAATCGGAAGACATTTTCACCTCGGTAATAGTAATCATTCCTCCCTGTAATAGGGATTGATATTCTTTATGAAAAATTTCACTTAAATCTTTTTGAATAAGTTTCCCGTATTTCTGCTGTCTCATTGATTCCATAACACAAATATTCAGAAAAGAATTTAAAATTCATAAAAAAATAAAATGAACCTTATAACTTAGTGTAAAAATACTCAATTATGTATCAATTCTTTCGATTTAATAATCCTATTTCCTTACTTATTTTTATTTTGATAGGTATTGGTTTAGGATTTTATTATCAGGGGATTTCTGATACACCGTATATATTTGAATTAAGACATGAACTTGTTGGGATAAAACTTTTGGAAGGGGGAACCTTATATAAAGACATTATTGTTTCGATGACGCCCTTATCTGGTTTAATTTTTCAAGGCATTTCCTATTTAGGGATTGGATATAAATTGAATTTTTTAATTGGAAAATTAATTATCATCATTCAAGCCTTATTGGTTAATCATTACTTTAAGCGAACAGGTATTTTTCCAAAAGCTGGCAATGCCTTGGCCATCATTTACCTATTATTATCGGCCATTAGTCCTGAATTTCAGTTACCAGGGCCAGAACTATTTGGACTGACTTTTTTAATATTAGTTTGGGGAGAATTAATGGATAAGTTAAAAAGAAATATAACGAATAATCGCTTATTCATTATTGGGGTATATATTGGACTAGCGGGGTCTTTTTATTTTGCCTACAGTTATTTCTTATTATGGGTATTACTATCTATTTTAATTCATAGTAATATAAGTTCGCGAGAAATCCTTCTCTTATTTATTGGATATTTAAGCATTGTTACCATAAACTATATTTATTTAAGTTTCAACGGAACGGTGAATTATTTCATTGAATTTTATTTAGTTTCCGCTTTGGAATTTAGTATAATGGAAACAGCATTTTTAAAAGGCCCTGCGCTCTTATTAATTCCTTTTTTAGGAATTCTTATTTTACGGATATTTTTTACAAATAGTCGGTCTATATCTGCCTTGCAAAATCGAATTTTGCAATCCAATTTTATTCTAATGATGAATGCCATCATAATAATACCCTTGTTAACCACTTTTTCCTTACCCAGTGTCAGCTATTTAATATTTCCGAGCAGTATCATTTTTTTAGAATTTTTTGAAATTAGAAAGATTACATTTTTTAAACATTTTATGGCTTCATTGATCATTTTGGTAGTATTCTATACCCAATATCTTAATTTGAATAACCAAAATTTTTTAAATGAAAAGGTTAAACCACGATTGGCAATAAAAGGAGAAAAACTGATGGTTTTAGGGGATAATATAGAGGAATATTATCAAAATTCTATGGCTGGGCCATTCATTGACTGGTCAATTTCTGATTATTATTTTGACAATCTTCATCAATATACCACAGTGATACGATTGAAAAACTTAATCAATCAGGTAGATGCAAAATATATTTATGACCCTAAAGATTATTTTGGAAAAATAAAAAATCGTCTACCAAGCATTTATAGAAAATATAAAAAAGTAGACGATAATTTATATATCAAAATTTAGGGACAAGTCATTTTATTCACTCTATTTTGATGTCTTCCACCTTCGAATTCGGTATTAAGAAAAGCAAAAAGACATTCTTTTGCTAATGCTAGGGAAATAAATCTTGTTGGCATACAAATAATATTGGCATTATTATGAGAGCGGGCTAATTCACCTATTTCCACTTGCCAAACAATGGCTGCGCGTACCCCTTGGTGTTTATTGGCCGTAATGGCAACCCCATTGGCTGAACCGCATAATAATAATCCGAAATCAAATTCACCTGATTCAACTGCTGAGGAGACAGGATGAGCAAAATCTGGGTAATCTACGGAAGCATCAGAATAGGTTCCAAAATCTTTTACTTCATGGCCAAGAGCCATTAAATATTCTACTAAATCTGGTTTATAACTAAATCCAGCATGATCACCACCTACGGCAATTTTTAGCTTTTTCATCATTTATTTTTTATAGTTTAAGAAATCATCAACTGTTAAAGCATTGAAGGTGAGTTCTTTAATTAACCCTCCTTTTTGAGCAACCTTCACTCCAAATTCCATTTCGGATAATCGGTCTTTCTGATGAGAATCTGGATTGATTGAAACCATTACTTCTTTTTCAAGTGCAAGATAAATATAACGCCAATCAATGTCTAAACGGTAGGGACTAGCATTTAATTCAATGGCTACTTTATTGGCTTTACATGCATCTAAAATTTTAATATAATCCAATGGATATCCTTTTCTTTCCAATAAAATTCTACCAGTTGGATGTCCGAGAATGGAGGTATAAGGATTTTCAATGGCTTTTAAAACACGATTCATTGATTTATTTAAATCCATGTTCAATTGAACATGAACAGAGGCCACAATATAATCAAAAGAGGCCAGTATTTCCGGGTTATAATCCAAAGAACCATCTGGTAAAATATCTGCCTCAACTCCTTTAAGAATTTTAAAATCCTCCCATTGCTTATTTAATTGATCAATTTCTTGGTGTTGTTGCTCAACTCTTTCGGGTTGCATGCCATTGGCAAAAGCCAGATATTGACCATGATCAGCGATACCAAAATAGGATAATCCCATGGCTTTAGCGGCCTCTGCCATTTCTGAAAGGGAATTTTTACCGTCTGAATAAGTGGAGTGGTTATGAACGCAGCCTTTTAAATCCTGAAACTGTATCAAATCTTCTTCTTGAAACTTTTCTGCCCACTCCCATTCTTTATGTCCTTCTCTCATTGGAACAGGTATATAGGGTTTTGAAAGAGATTGATAAATTGATTTTTCAGAGGAAAAATTGATTGAATTTAATTTATCGAAAAAACCCAATTGTTGAAGGTGGGATTCAGAAGAGGAATTCTGAAAATGGGATTTAACGAAATCATTCGGTAAAGACCAATAAATTTCGATTGGAAGGGTAAAATCCTTATAAAGACCTCTCCAAATGAAAGGGGAACTATTTTTCAAATCTTCTATAAAATCCGTATGAGTCGCTAAATGAAAACCTGCTCCGAAGGTATCTTCCGTTTCAACAGAAAAACTTAAGCACGAGATAATTTCTGAATTTCTTCTCAACTGACCTGCTATTTCCACTTTTGGAAAAATTTCTTTAATGGCAGTTAGGATATCTTTTGCCAAATCATCCGCTTGGTTTATTCGCATATGATTGGCATTTTCTTTGATAAAATTGAGATATTCTAAAATATTGGCTGACATATTCTTGCCAAAACCTTTGATAGATTCAATTTCACCGGAAAGACATAATTTTTCTAATTCATCTAGTTCTGTAATGCCTTTGGTGATCCATATCTGACGAATCATTTTTGGGCCAAGTCCTTTGATTTTAAAAAAACTCAATAAACCTTTAGGCGTTATTTCTAACATGGATTCCAATTCAGGGGAATATCCTTTTTCGATAAAATCTTGAATAAGCTTTAAGGTAGCAGATTTAACGCCAGGAATTGCCAATAGTTCTTCTTGGCTTGCTTCCCCTAAATTTTTAGGATATTTTTCTAAAGATCTTAAGGCAAAACCAAGATTACGAATTTTAAATTCATTATAATCATGGAGAGTCCATAGTTTTACAATCAATTCAAATGAATCAATGATATCGTCATTTTTTAACATTTATTTTAATCTTTTCAATTTCCAATAATTGTTTTTTTCTTTCTAGCCCCCATCGAAAACCTGTAAGATTCCCATTTTTGCCTATGACGCGATGACATGGAATAATGATAGCAATAGGATTATCTCCAATGGCGCCTCCCACGGCTTGTTGAGCCTTTGAATGGCCAATATTTTTCGCAATTTGACTGTAAGTGGATGTGGATCCAAAAGGGATTTTTAATAATTCTCTCCAAACTGCTTGTTGAAAAGAGGTACCTTGATTCAAATCAAGGGGTAAATCAAAACTAGCTAAACTACCTTGGAAATAGGCTTCCAAGGAATGCTTAATTTTTTCTCCTAAATCATTCGGTGGAATAGACAGATTTTCCTGAAAAATATCCTCGAGGGTAATTTTAAAAATTCCTTTATCGGAATAATGAATTAAGATATTTCCGAGTGGTGAGGAAATGGCCAATTGGTTCATATTAATAAATTTGATTACGCAATAAGTCTTCTAATTTTTCTCGTTTTCTAATCAATTTAGGTATACCATTTTCAATTAATACTTCGGCTGGTAAAAAACGAGAATTATAATGTGAAGCCATAGTAAAACCATAAGCACCGGCATTCATCAAGGCAATAATATCGCCTTCTTTAACTTGATTTAATTTTCGCTGGTTTTCATTCCCTTTTAAATCAAATGAAAAAGTATCTGTTTCACAAATATAACCCACAATTCGATAATCCTCTTGGACGGTGGCATTTTCATTGGATGCATTAAAGATATGGTGATAAGAACCGTACATCATGGGGCGAATCAAATGATTTAAACCTGAATCACAACCGATAAAATTTAATACAGGATCTCTTTTTACGACGTTGGCTTTTGTCAGAAAAGTACCAGATTCGGAAACGAGAAATTTTCCCGGTTCTATCCAAAGGGTCAATTCTTTGCCATATCTTATACAAAAATCTTTAAAGGCTTTTGCCATGGTATTTCCTACTTCTTGAATATTAACACCAGGATCTTCTGGGGAATAGGGAACTTTAAAACCACCCCCTAAATCAATGATTTCAAGATTAGGAAAATCAATTGCTAGATCAAAAATTGCTTTTGCAGCCATTTTAAAGGTATTGCCATCTTTTATATCCGATCCGGTATGTTGATGAAGACCAACCAAAGAAATGGAATATTGAGCTACAATCTTTTTAATTTCATCAATTTGAAGGATTGAAATACCAAATTTAGATTCAGGATGGGCCGTCATAATTTTTGGATTCGCTCCTCCAACTACATGAGGTTTTAAGCGTACCATGCAAGGTTTGGAGGAACCAAATTTTTGACCGAATTTTTCTAATACGGATAAATTATCCAAATTAACCATAGCCCCTTTCTCCACTGCAAATTCTATTTCAGAAAAATCAACTCCTGAAGGCGTAAAAGTTATCTGATCTGCTCGAAAACCGGCGATTAAAGCCAGTTCTAATTCTTGAGGAGAAACTACATCTATATCAACCCCCTCCGATTGCATTAATTTAAGAATCGATAAATTCGTGTTGGCTTTACAAGCATATTTTATCTTTAGGTTAATTCCTGGAAAACTATTGGATAAAATAGAAATATTTTCTCTAATTTTGTTTGCGTCATAAAGGTATAGAGGTGTTCCGAATTCCTTTGCAATTTCGGTCAATTTATTTCCTTGTATTGAATAATTTATCATAAACTTAAAATATCTGGTAAAGATACCAATTTAATCATGAAATTTTCAACACTGCGGTTAATAGTTCTAATTTCGTTGAGTCCATTTTTTGGAATTCTAGCACAATTAAAATCCGGGCCAATGTTAGGTTATTCGGACTTAAAAGAAGTCTTGATTTGGGTACAAACGGAAGCAGAAAAGGAAGTAAAGATTCGCTATTGGGAAATTGATAAGCCTGAGAATGTCAAAACAACCATTCCTATTATTACTCAGGCAAAAGATAATTTTACGGCACATTTATTGGCCAACCAAGTGGATCCAGGAAAAAAATATGCTTATGAAATTCTTTTAGACCAAGAGGTTCAAAAATTTGAATTCCCATTGGTATTTCAAACGCAGGAATTATGGCAATATCGAAAAGACCCACCGAATTTTAGTTTTGCTTTTGGTTCATGCAATTATGTGAATGATGAAAAAAGTGATAGGCCAGGTAAGCCTTATGGAGGAAATTTAGATATTTTTACTCGGATAGATGAAAAATCTCCTGATTTTATGATTTGGGGTGGGGATAATTTTTATTATCGTGAACCTGATTGGAATACTAAAACAGGTATGTGGTATAGAAACGATGACACCAGAAAAGTTAAACAATTAGC
>CAZXZK010000013.1:11554-14258 GCA_964645295.1 uncultured Cytophagales bacterium
AATATGTCTTTGGAAATATTTAAACAATATTGGGCTAATCCGAATTATGTATTCGAAAATGAAGGAATTACTGGTTTTTTTAGTTGGTCAGATGTGGATTTTTTCTTGATGGATGATCGATGGAATAAGGCACCCAATAATTTGAAAGACCCTAATAAGGATTATTTTGGAGAGAAACAATTAAATTGGCTATTGGATGCCTTAACCTATAGTAAGGCCAGCTTTAAAGTCATCGTTACGGGAGGACAGGTTCTTAATCCGGCGAAAATTTTTGAAAATATGGCCAATTATGAAAGGGAGAGAAATCAGCTTATTGAGGAAATTACGAATAGAAATATTGAGGGAGTTTTATTTTTAACAGGCGACAGACATGTTCATAGTTTTTGGAAATTAGATCGAAAAGGGACCTATCCCTTATATGAAATAACAGCATCTCCCCTTTCTGCAGGAGTTGCAAGCCCTCATGAATCGGATAAAAATGAAGTATTAGTTGAAGAAACATTAGTAAATAAAAATGGCTTTGCTTATATTCAAGTTACTGGTCCTAAGAACAACCGAGAAATGATTATTCAATTACTCGGATTAAGCGGGGAAATTTTATGGGAACAGCGTTTACACGCAAATGATTTAAAATAACAAATGGAAATTGTATTAACAAGAAAAGATGACGCCTTTCATTTTGAAGGAATAGGTAGTACGGGAATCCCGGTAAATATTGATGCGGGAGAAAATATTGGTGGGCATAATTTAGGTGCAAGACCCATGGAATTATTATTGATGGGTTTGGGTGGTTGTACTGGGATTGATGTTGTTTTGGTTTTAAAGAAACAAAAACAAGCAATAAGCCATTTTCAAATTCGGGTCAGCGGAGAAAGAGAACAATTAGAGGGAAGTATGAAAACCCCTTTTAAATCCATTCATGTACAATTTGAAATAGAAGGAAATGTTGATCCAGTAAATGAAAGATTATTTAGATTTATTACAATATATAATAGACAAGGGAGTTGAAAAATCTGATCGAACAGGAACCGGAACAAAATCCGTTTTTGGCTATCAAATGAGATTTGATTTAACTGTGGGTTTTCCATTAGTCACCACAAAAAAAGTTCATACGAGGTCCATTATCCATGAATTATTATGGTTTTTAATGGGGGATACGAATACTCAATACTTAAAAGAAAACGGGGTAAGTATTTGGGATGAATGGGCGGATGAAAATGGTGATTTAGGGCCGGTATATGGTAAGCAATGGCGTTTTTGGGAAGATTCAAATGGAAATAAAATTGATCAAATACAGCAAATTATAGAACAAATTAAAACTAATCCTGATTCGAGAAGAATCATCGTTTCTGCTTGGAATGTGGGAGATTTACCTAAAATGGCTTTAATGCCTTGTCATGCTTTTTTCCAATTTTATGTAGCAGATGGAAAATTATCTTGCCAACTTTATCAAAGAAGTGCTGATGTATTTTTAGGGGTTCCTTTTAATATTGCTTCTTATGCTTTACTGACCATGATGATAGCACAGGTATGTGACTTAGGCCTTGGAGAATTTATTTGGACTGGCGGAGATACCCATATTTATTCCAATCATATGGATCAGGTTAAACTACAATTAAGTAGGGATCCGCGTCCGCTTCCTAAAATGAAAATTAATCCGACAATAAAAAGCATTTTTGATTTTAAATACGAAGATTTTAATCTTGAGGGTTATGATCCACACCCGGGAATAAAGGCTCCTGTCGCAGTTTAAAAGAATTCCAAGCTAGAGATCTACCATAATATTACATTGTGAAAATTCATTTTCAACCCAGATAAATACCTCGTCTTTGGCTTTGGCGAACCATTGATCCATTTCTTTATTTTGTTTTCTTTGCAAGGCTGTTTCAGCAAGTTTTTCATAATCTTTCTGAAGGTCTGCGTAATGAGGCGGGTATTTTTCTTTTAATTTAATAATTCTCATACCTGTTTTACCATCTGCGGTACGATAATTCATAGGGGCAGAAACTTGTCCTATTTCCATGGTATCTAAGGCAAAATACAATACAGGATCCATGGTTTTATCAAAGACCAAACGATTAGAAAAATTGGATGGGTTCCTCAAATAACCGGCATTCGCTTTGGTTTCTTCATCTTCAGAATATAAGTTAGCCGCTCTTTCAAAACTTAAAGTATCAACTTTTTGCATTAAAATTTTAATACTATCTAAATAAGCTACTGCTGGTTTGGTATCTAGGTTCTGATAATCTGGACGAATCAATATATGGGAAGCTCGGTATTCTTGTCCTCGAATTCCAGCGGATTTAATCAAATGAAAACCAAATTCTGATTCAACGATCCCGGACATTTCTCCTTCTTTGAGTTTTAAGGCTGCTGCCTCAAAAGGTGCTACCATTTGTCCTCTTTTTGACCAGCCTAAATCTCCGCCTCTTTTACCTGAACCTAAATCTTCTGAATAAATTTTGGCTAAATCCTCAAATTTTTCTCCATTACCCACTCTTCTTTTTATGTCTAAAAGACGATCAATAATCACTTGCTTTTGAGCTTTAGTAGGGCGAGCTAAACGAACAACCTGGGAGACCTCCACTTCAGCAGGAATATAAGGAAGGGAATCTTTGGGAATAGACTCATAAAATTCCTTCACTTCAGAAGGCGTGATTTTTACACCACGAGCGATTTCGCCTTGCATTTTATTATAGGTCAT
>CAZXZK010000013.1:14268-15600 GCA_964645295.1 uncultured Cytophagales bacterium
ATTGATTTCCCAAATGCTTTTACTATATTATTGGAATTCCCATATTGAGCTTCCATTTGCGCCATACGTGAATCCAATTCTGAGTCGACTAATAGATCTTCCACGATGACAGAATCAATCTCAGCTTTTGCTAACATCATTTTATTGATTACCAAACCCTCTAATAATTGGCAACGAGTTGGAACCTGTCCTTGATTTTGGGAAACATATTGAAAATATTGCGCATTTAACTCAGATTCAAGAATATAATAATTGTCAACTTTAGCAACAATTTTATCCAACAATTCTGGCTCATTCAATAATTGTGCTTGGCTAGTGGCTAAGCTAAAAATAATTAAAATGAGCGTTTTAAAAATATTTTTCATTCTATTTTTGATTCATTAGAGCTTTTAATTCTTCGATGTTGATCCTGGAAGAATATTTATTCCGACAATTCTCAACCCATTCACTTTCAAATTTATCTTGAAGAAGTTTAATGATGTCTACTTTCGCTTCGTCCAAGGATTTCAAACGTTTATCTTCAAATCTATCCAAATTTAAAAAATAAAAACGGTTATTTAATTCAAATTCATTGATTCCTTTAACAAATTTAACATTTTCTAACTCTGGGAAGTCTGAAAAATACAAATCCCCTTCATGGTAGGTTACTGAATTAGGCTTTAAAAAATTATAACGCATTAATAAATCCTCATAAGAGCTAGAATAAAATTTAAAGGATAATCGGGAATTTCTGTTTGCATTCGTTTTTGAAAGAGGGGCTAAAGAACCAAAGTCTTTTTCAATAATATTTAATTCAGGAATTCCGTTTTCATTTAATAAATCAATGAATTTTTTAAGCCTTATTTGTGAAATACCCTCTTTTTCACTTGGGTCTTGATGGGAACTTATTTCAACAATATAATCGGGGTTGGACAAAAGAAAATTCAATAATTCATTGCTTAAAATTTGTCCGTTACTATTCCAATATTCAGAATTTAATTCATATACAATATCGGGGAAATGTTTATTTGAGGGATAGGGAAAATTAGATAATTCCTTGACTACTTCATCCAAGGTAGTTTTCAAATCTGAACTAACCAATTTTCCAATGATATGCTTAGGGAGGATAAATTCATTGTTATGATTATCATAATAGTCTTGGATATTTTTTTCATCCAAAGAGGGTGCAAAAACCATGGAATCGGTCATTTTACTCAATAAAGAAGTTTGATAAAAATCTTGAATTTGAGTTTTAAAATCTGGATTGATGGATTCTAAATTTTCTTCTACTTGTTGAATAAGCATTTGATCTTTGAAATCTTCAAACCATTCTGAACTTCGATAGCTAGGTAC
>CAZXZK010000013.1:15610-22964 GCA_964645295.1 uncultured Cytophagales bacterium
TGAGATAATCTTGTCTTGTAGAAAAGGTTCATTGGCCATTCGATCCCCTAAAAAGCGATCAAAAGCAATTTGTTTTATCTCTTCATTTACGGCTAAATTGAAATCTTGAAGATTTTTTTCAATAAAAGAATCTTTTAGAACCTTTAGCCGAGATTGGTCTGTCTGGATTTTTCTACGGATAAAATCCACCATTTCCTCCAATTCGAGTAAAGGTTTGCGATCAATTAATTTAAATATATGCCAACCCAAATTGGTACGAATAGGTGCGGAAAGATCTCCAATTTCATTTAAACTAAATAATTTTGATTGCAAGAATTCATCTAAATCAGAGGAAAAATACCATTTTCTAATTTCTCCTCCCCTACCTCTAGAATAAGGATCTTCAGAAAAGTTTTTACAAACATCTTCAAACGTCTCCCCTTTCAACAGGTATTGATTGATTTGATCAATCTTGTTTTTGGCTTCTATTTGTTCTGTATTTGGGGCATCTACACCAATTGAAACCAAAATATGAGCTAATCGAATTTTACCTGAATTTTCGCGAATATCATTGATGCGAATGATATGATAGCCTGAAAGGGTTCGAAAAGGTTGAGATATTTCATTTATTTTCAATTGGTACATCCAGTTTTCAAAAGGGTATTGGGTTTGAAGACTTGTCAAATACCCTAATTCACCTCGTTTAGAAGCAGAAAACTCATCCTCTGAATATTGCATGGCAAGATCTTCAAAACTCTCTCCTTGAAGAATTCTTTTATAAATACTTTGGATTTTCTGATTGGCAAGAAGCGTGTCGCCAACAGAGGGATTTTTGGGTAATTTAACTAAAATATGTGAGACTTTTCGTTCATCTTTCATCCTTTCATAGGATTCTAAAATCATGGAATCCAACAGATGATTGTCTATTAAAAAAGGAGTAGCTAATTCTTTCCGAAAAGCGCGAAATTCTTCAATGTATTCAGGACTTTGGCCAATTCCCGAACTGAGAGCATCCACTTGTTTAAATTTTTCATCTAAAAACTCTTGAATGATTTGATCTTGCTTATCTACAAAACTTGAGTCTGCTTGAATAAGCGATTGATAATTCATTTTTAATTCTAAAATATCAAAAGTATAATCGCCCACAGCTAGATGCTGTCCTTGTAAACTCAAAGAAAAAAAGAAAAAGACAAGAAAAAATAGACTATTTTTCAAAGGAATTTTAAACATAAAACAGGCAAAAATACAAAAAATAACGGGTTTTATAAAATTTCTGGTTCTTGCTGAGATAAACAATGGAAGGAACCTTGTCCCCAAATAATTTTCTCAGCAGACAAAGGTATGATTTTCCTACCTTTAAATAAGTCCTCTAATAGATAAATTGCTGCATCATCTTCTTTACAATTAAAAATCGGGACAATCACCCCGTGGTTGGCGATATAAAAATTGGCATAAGAACCAGGTGCACGGAAATCATCAATCACAACAGGTTCGGGCATTTGAACAGGAAATATATTCAAGGACTCTCCGTTCATTAAACGCATTTTTTCGAGCAACTTTAAATTTTTCTCTAAGACCGCATGATTATCGTCTAAACGATTTTGCTCTACCATAGTTATAAGGGTATTTTGGTTGATAAAACGAACGGTATCATCAATATGGCCATCCGTATCATCTCCTACGATTCCATCTTCTACCCATAAAATTTGTTGGGCACCATAATATTTTCTTAAATTGAATTCTATTTGTTCCTGGCTCAAATGGGGATTCCGATTCTTGTTTAATAAACATGATTTTGAGGTTATTATTGTCCCCTCCCCATTAAATTCCACGGAACCTCCTTCCATCACTAAACCGGGTGAATAATGATCTAAGCCAAGGTAATTGGCAATAGCAATTGGTAATTGATTGTCTTGATTAAATGGCGGATATTTTCCACCCCAAGCATTGTATTCCCAATTAATTATTATCTTATTTTTTTTATCTTGATCAATTAAAAAAGCAGGCCCATGATCACGACACCAGGCGTCATTCGTAGGATGAATATGGTATTCTATTTGATGAGGATTTATAAAAAATTCATCTAATTTTTCTTGAATAAAAGGCAATAAATCCTCTCGATCTACATTAAGACAAACTTTTTCACCCATAGAAATCGCTTTAATAAAAGCAAAATATTCCGGATACATCGCTGTTAATTTATTTCCTTGCCAGGAATGATCATTGTGAGGAAATGTTAACCAAGTTGCTCGGTGCTTTTCCCATTCTGCAGGAAAAAAATAATCTATTGGCGGGGTTGAATGGCTCCTGGGAAAATCAAAATTAGCTATCATTGACTAGAATTCATCATTATTTAATACCCTTAGAAAGAATCGGGAATCTCAACCAAGATTTAGGGTCCAAAGAATATTCATCAATATGGAAACCGGGTGCATATCGCTCCCTCTTCCATTGATTTCGAGTCCATAACCTATAAAATCTATCCATAAAATCTCTTAAATCCTTTTTGGAATACTCAGAAGAATATTTAACGATTAAATGCTCGTGAACTTGATTGGGATGCAAACGATCGTAAAAAGTGAGTTTTTCAATATCATTTAAAATGGAATAAGGCATTAAATCTTCTTCATCCACTTGTTTTTTATCCAAGGGTCTTAATTCCGCCGAAGGTTCTAATCCATTAACAATCTTAAGTCCTTTGATCCGAATATGATTATTCAGACCTTTGGTCTCCATCCATTTTAACCATTGACGAATAAATGGTTTATCTATACCAGAGATGGGAGAAATAGAACCGGAGGTATCTCCATCCATGGTGGCATAACCAACACTTGCCTCGGACCGATTGGAGGTGGCTAATAATAATGCTTGATTTATATTAGCGAGCATCCAGGCACTCGGGCTTCTTAATCTAGCTTGGATATTTTGCAGGGCAATATCATCTGTTTCCCAAGCCAAAGGCCGTTGAATAGCATTTTCTATTAGTTGATGATACCCATTTAATACCTCATCTAAATCAAAATCGTAATGGGTAGAACCGATGTCTTCTGCCAGATTTTTTGCAGACAATCTGGTATCAATGGAGGAGTTTTTAGTTCCTTGATAAAGGGTTGTTAGTAAAAAACACATCCAATCTTTTAATTGGGAAAAATTTTGACCCGTATAAGAAAGGCGAGATTGAATACCCTCTATTCCCAATTCTTTATTGGCTAATTCTAAGGAAATCTTACATAAACTAGCAATACAGGAGGAGTCAGCACCACCTGATAAGGATAAAACCCAACCATTCGAATTAGATTTGCGCATATAATCCCATAAACCCAAAGAAATTGCTCGTGCAAATTCTTCATTCAGTATTTGGCTGCCTGTTTCCCAATCTTGCTTTTCAAAAAATATTTTCTTTAAAGGCTTTTTAGAACTCTTTTTTTCAAAAGAAATGACTCCATCCAAACTAAAATCTGAATTCCTTTCAAAATCAATATCAGCATAGATTAATTGTCCGTCAGTAAATGAAAATCTTTTCCCATGGGCTAAGAATTTATCATTCGAATAAATATAGGTGTCACCATCAAAAATGGTTCTTCCAGATTCGTTTCCTAATAAATTAGCAAAAACATAGGTCCCAGAAATGATATTCGCTCCTAAACTGACCAAATTTTGTCGGATTTTAGGCTTATGGAATGCGTAATGAGAAGCAGTAGGACTAAAAATACAGTTTACTCCTCTAGTTGCAAAGGAATGCGCCGGACGATTTTCGGCTTCCCAAGCATCCTGACATATTTCAATCCCAAAGTGTATCCCATGAGATTGGAAGGTATAATCACCAAAAGGAATATTTTTATTCCGAATTTTTATTTTTTCTCTTTTTCCTTTGGGCCAAGCTTTGAACCATCTTGGTTCATAGTGAAGACCCTCATTTGCTAAATATTGTTTAGGAACCAGACCAATAAGTTCCTGATCATGAATGATGGCGGCTACATTGTACAATTCCCCTTTAAAATACATTGGTAAACCAATAATTACCCATTGATTCTTAACTTCTGGAATCAATTTCTGTAAATATTTCAGGGCTGTTTCAGCGGTAGAAGGGTGCAAAAACATATCTTCACAACCATAGGCTGTTATACTTAATTCTGGAAGGCATAATCCATCGACACCGAAATATTGAGCATCTTTTATTTGCTGAAGAATTCGCTGAAAATTACCCTCCCAATCGAGGGGGATAAGATTTAATGAACTTGCACCTAAGCGATAATTTGGCATATTATGGTCGTTTCCTTGAAATTTTATTTTCTTTCCTCCTCGCTCTTTTTAATAATTTATCCCATATTCTTACCTTTTCAACCGAATTTGGACCAGTAGCAGCATAATCAACCATTCTGACATGCTTATATTTTCTAGACCATACCCATGAAAATGCTTCTCTTGGCCGATAATAACTGGTATTATGCCGATGTTCAACTCGTACCTTACAAGTGGGTCTCGGACACCGAGGAGACCAACAAGAAGACAATCCAATTGTTAAAAAAAGTAAAATTAACCAAGGGAATTTATAAATTATGGTAGTTTTAAAAAACATCTTTGAATATTGTTCGAATCTAAAACACGGTAGAATTAGTTAAATTACAAATCAAATTTTATTTTTACGTACTACTTAGCAAATTTATTCTTAAAGATAAAAAAGGATTTAGACAAAACATAATAATATGGAATATCCGGTGATGGAATCTTTTTATACCCTCCAAGGTGAAGGGAAATATACGGGGAATGCCGCTTATTTTATTCGATTAGGTGGTTGTGATGTTGGCTGCGTCTGGTGTGATGTAAAAGAATCTTGGCCAATGGATACTCACCCTCTATTAACGAGTGAAAACATTCTTTCCAAGGCCTTAGAGCATACAGGTCGTTTGGCAGTGATTACGGGTGGAGAACCCTTGATGCATAATTTAGATCCTTTGACGATAAAATTAAAATTAGCTGGATTCCGTACCCATATGGAGACATCGGGTGTAGGAACTTGGTCTGGCACTTGGGATTGGGTTTGTTTATCTCCTAAAAAATTTAAGGATCCTAATCCTGAGGTTTTTAAGCAGGCAAATGAATTAAAGATAATCGTCTATCATCCATCAGATTTAAAATGGGGGGAGACTTTTGTTGAAAAAGTTCAGCCGGATTGTCAATTATTTTTTCAACCTGAATGGTCAAAAAAAGAAACGATGACCAACCATATTATTGATTATATCAAGGAGAATCCACGTTGGAATTTATCTCTTCAAACCCATAAATACATCGATATTCCTTAATGAAAATTAGTATTTTTTTCATTCTTTTTCCGCTTTCTCTTTTCGGCCAAAGTTTGGTTTCCAACCAACCTTTAGGTGAATTAAATAAAATGAAGCAACAATATTTCCCTTTTTATAATCCTAGCCAGGAAATCTTGTATTTTACCGGAAGAGAAAATAATCTTGAAAATATTTATCTTTTCCAAGGTGAAATCATCAAAATCCTTTCAAATCCCTATAATGAAGGAACTGCTTGTTTTTCAATGGACGGAAATACCATGATTTTATCAGAATGCCAATCTGAAAATAGTTTTGGATCTTGTGATTTAGTAGAAAGAAAATGGATGAAAGATCATTGGGGAGAAGCCAAAAACCTTGGCTTTATGATTAATTCAAGAGATTGGGAGGGGCACCCCTATTTAAGTAAAGATGGGAAAACACTTTATTTTAGCTCTGACCGTTATGGAGGAATAGGGAGAAAAGATCTCTGGAAATCAGTGAAAAAGGGGGACACTTGGTCTGAGCCAGAAATAATTGAAAAGGTGAATTCAAGCTATGATGAGCTAGGCCCCTATCTGATAGAGGAAGATACCATCTTAATTTATTCCTCCAATAGACCGGGTGGAATGGGGGGATTAGATTTTTACCAATATAATTTAAAAACTCAGGAATCAAGAATTTGGGAAGCCTTGAATACCGAATTAGATGAAGCTGGAATTTCCTTGGAAAATTGGAATAAGGAGGAGGAAAACCAAAGGGTCTTTTTATATTCTAAAGATGTATCTCAAGATGGGGTAATACAGACCGAGATTTGGCGTGCTGTCTTTAATCAAATCAGGAATGAAACAAGCGAGGAGCCAAAGAAATTGGATAAAGGCCACCAAAAACAATTTGAGTATTTAACGATTAATTTTGATGTGAATTCATTTATTATTGGGGAAATAACAGAAAATATGAGGGCATTAAAAGAATATCTCCAGGAGAATCAAAGTTTAAGAATCGAAATCATAGGACATACTGACGACAGTGGATTAGAAGAAAATAATCAAATTTTATCTGAAAAACGAGCGGAGAGCCTGAAAAACTGGCTATTTGAGCAGGGTATTTCCTCTTCCCGAGTGACGGTCAGAGGGGTAGGAAGTAGCCAACCTCTCTCCACCAAAAGAGAAGAAAATAGACGAATTGAAATCCGATTTTTAGGGTTAAAACCTTAAGGATTAAAGACAAAAATTATTTTGGACTTAATTCAGCTTTGATATAATTATAATAAATACTGGTAGTCGCTTCATAGCCAGAATCTGTTCCCACGATTAACCAGAGTGAGCCATTGGCATCTGATTGAACTTCTAATGGAGTCATCATGGATAATTTTTTCAGTCGATAGGTATTCTCCTCCGTTTCATTAGAAAAATTCCCAATTAAAACCATATTTTTTCCATCAATGGATTGATTTCCTTTATCAATATTTAAGCGAAAATAAGCCAATTCATCTAATTGATTCTTTGGTTCTATCGCGGATGCACCGGCTTTAACAAAAACTGATTCTGCAGGAGATCCTCCTACCCCAACACTCCCTGAAGGAGCATTCGTAGCAAATTCAACCGTCATTATTAATTGATAAGAGGTATTTGGTTGAAGACTATCTATTTGCTTTTTTATATACATGAACAAATCATCTGACCGATTATTCCCCGAGAGGTAAATTGCTCCTTTTTGGGTATTCAAAGGAGAAGGCAAATGACTATAAGTTTTAACTAATTCGTAAATACCCCATTGATCAGGGTCACTTGGATAATCTGAGAAATCTCCTTGCCAACCTTCCGAATCTTTTAAAAAATTAAATTCAAAAATTTTGGGCTGGGGATCTATTTCTGTCTTATTGCAAGAAAAAATAAAAAGACTAAAGAAAATCAAGATTAATTTTGAACGCATAGTGGTTTTCTTTTTTTATATTAACGAAAAAATCTTTAATATCGTATAATAATAACCACTAAATTAAATGAAAAATTCTAATTTATTCGGAAAAATCGGCTTATTAACCATTTTATTTTTTGGTTGGGTTTGGGAACCTTTTAAAAAGGTTCAATATTAGT
>CAZXZK010000013.1:22974-27935 GCA_964645295.1 uncultured Cytophagales bacterium
CTGTCAAAAACAATTTATTAACCGCATGGATGGCTGAAATTCATCCTTTATTCCCTAATTATTTTATTGGGATTTTTGAATTAATCACTTTCCTTTTATTGATTATTAAGGAAAAATATGGTGCCATTTTATCTTGTATCACTTTCTTGGTAACCTTAAGCTTTTTATTTAATGGGTTTTCATTCTTTTTTGTAAAAGATATCGTTATGCTGGGTATCTCGATTGATTTATTACTGAAAAATTTTCAACATAAGAAATAAATCCAATGAAAAAATTAACCCTATTATTGGCTCTTTATATCCTAGGAGCCCTTAATTTAAATGCTCAAACAGTCAATGGTGTTCCAATTGAAGAAATCGATTCGGACTATTTGGAAATTCTAGGCAGAGTAAGAGGAACGACAAAAATCGCTGTGGAAGTAGATTTTGGTCAGGGGAAAAAATGGAGTTCAAACCTAACGAGGGTGAATGTGATCAAAGATGAAAATGGAAAGTCCATTGTATTTAATTCCATGATAGATGCTTTAAACTTTTTTTCTTTCTTTGGATATGAATTTGTCAACGCCTACGCTCATCCAGTGGGTATGACTGAAGAAGTGCAGTACCATTATATTTTAAGAAGAAAGGAACAATGAACTATCAGAAAGACAGCCGCGCTGTTAAGAGTTCATCGTTCAAAAAGAATCTAGAATAAAATTATCTCCTATCGATGGAGATAAATTCTCTTTCATTTTTACCAACATAAATTTGTCTAGGTCGACCAATTGGCTCGTTATTTGCTCTCATTTCTCTATACTGAGCAATCCAGCCTGGAAGTCGACCAATGGCAAATAATACGGTAAACATATTGGTAGGAATACCTAATGCACGATAAATAATCCCTGAATAAAAATCAACGTTAGGGTATAATTTTCTTGCCACAAAATAATCATCTTCTAAGGCGGCTTGTTCTAAAGTTCTTGCAATATCTAAGACAGGATCTTGAATACCTAAAGAGTTTAAAACATCATTTGCTGCAACTTTAATGATTTTCGCTCTTGGATCGAAATTCTTATAAACGCGATGCCCAAAACCCATTAATCTAAAAGAAGAATTTTTATCTTTAGCTAAGGCAAGATATTTTTCTGTATCTCCTCCATCGGTTTTAATGGCCTCCAACATTTCAATTACTTCTTGATTTGCACCACCGTGCAATGGCCCCCACAAAGCAGAGATTCCAGCGGAAATGGATGCAAATAAATTAGCATGTGAAGAACCTACCAATCTTACAGTAGAGGTCGAACAATTCTGCTCATGATCTGCATGAAGAATTAATAATTTATTTAATGCCAAGACTATTTTCTCATCTACCCGGTAGGAATGACCCGGCTTTGCAAACATCATGGTTAAGAAATTCTCACAATAATCCAAAGAAGGATTATAGGAAACTATTTCTTCACCAATGGCTTTTTTATAACCCCACGCAGCAATTATAGGCAATTGAGCCAATAAAGTAAAGACTGATTGTTCTTGTTCATCCGATGATTCAGTTGAATAAAAAGCCGACAAAGCGCCTACCACTGAACCTAATTCGCACATTGGATGGGTATCCTTTGGAAATCCTTTTTGAATGGCCAATAAACCTTCAATATGTTGAGCCGCTTGATCAATTTTCGACTTAAATTCCTTTAATTGAGTTGTGGTTGGTAACTCTCCATTCAATAACAAATAGGCCACTTCAATAAAGCTAGCACGATCTGCTAAATCTTCAATTTTATACCCTTGGTATCTTAAAATACCTTTTTCTCCATCTAAAAAAGTAATACCACTTTTTGTTGAACCTGTGTTTTTAAAACCTGGATCATAGGTTACGTAAGAGGAAGACCCTCTTAGTTTGGCAATATCAATCGCTTTTTCACCTTCTGTTCCTTCTAGGGTTGGAAGCTCAAAACTTGACTGACCCAGATCAATTTTGGCTGTAATGGACATAATTTTTAATTGTTATTTGAATTCCTAAATATAATACTGAAATTTGAAAATAATAAATTGAAATTAATATTAGGATAATTTAATTTGTTATCTACAATTTTTTCTAAAATAAATTATAATTTCAAAGGCATGTTTAACAAAAATACAAATTTTTTCGAAAATTATCAATTTACCTATTTAAGTCGTTTTCTTCGATATGTACAAATCGATACAGAGTCAAACCCTAATTCAAATAGCATACCTTCAACAGAAAAACAAAAAAATTTAGGGAAAATATTGGTACAAGAGTTAAAAGAAATGGGCATAAGCAATGCTCATTTGGATGATAAGGGTTATGTTTACGGTTCCATTCCTTCTAATTTAAATTATCCGGTTGACCCGATATTTTTTTGTAGCCACCTAGACACCTCACCAGATTGTTCGGGACGGGATGTCAAACCCCTCGTTCATGCCAATTATCAGGGAGAAGATTTAATCTTACCGGATGATCCAACCATCCAAATTAAGCTTAAAAATCATCCTTCATTAAAGAATCAAATTGGTCATGACATTGTTACCGCAAGTGGTAAAACGTTATTAGGAGCAGACAATAAAGCTGGATTAGCTGAAATCATGGATGCTTTTCAGTATATGTGTTCAAATCCAAATTTCCCTCATGGGGAGGTATTTGCACTATTTACTCCGGATGAGGAAATAGGTCGTGGGGCGGACTATGTAGACAAGGAAAAATTAAAAGCAAAATTTGGTTATACCATAGATGGTGAAAATCCGGGAGACTTGGAAGTAGAAAATTTCTCGGCTGATGGTTTAGTCTTAAAAATTCATGGGGTATCTTATCACCCTGGACTTGCAAAAGGAAAATTATTTTCAGCTATCAAAATTATTGCAAAAATAATTGCTTCGCTGCCCAAAGAATTAAGTCCTGAAAACACAGAAGGCTTAGAAGGCTTTATTCATCCTGTTCATTTTGAAGCTAGTGTAGAGGAAGGATATATTGAATTTATCTTAAGGGATTTTGAAACTGAAAAATTAATATTCTATGGTAAATTAATCGAGGATATCACCAAAAACCTTTTAAAGGATTTCCCAGGTTGTGGTTATTCCATTGAACAAAGGGAACAATATCGAAACATGAAGGATATTCTTTCCAACTATCCTTATATTCAAAAATTAGCAGAAAGGGGCTTAGAAAGAGCGGGTTTAAAACCAAGAATTCATGCCATTCGGGGAGGTACAGATGGTGCACGATTATCTTTTATGGGGCTACCATGCCCGAATTTATTTGCGGGAGAACATGCTTTTCATTCAAAAGAAGAATGGGTTTCAGTTCAAGACATGCAAAAAGCGGTTGAAACAATCATTCAAATCATTTATTCCCACTCAATGGTAGCTGGTGGTTTAGAAGAAATATCATAAACAACCCGATTCACCCCTCTCACTTTATTGATTATTTGATTGGAGATTTTGGCGAGAAATTCATAAGGAAGATGACACCAATCGGCTGTCATACCATCCAAAGAACTTACTGCTCTTAGGGCAACTACCCTTTCATAAGTTCTCTCATCACCCATTACTCCAACAGATTGTACGGGCAATAGCATAGCTCCAGCCTGCCAAACCTGGTCGTACAGACCAGCATTTTTTAAACCTTGAATAAAAATATGGTCTACTTGTTGAAGAATTTCCACTTTTTCAGCGGTAATATCACCCAAAATCCGGATGGCCAATCCAGGGCCAGGGAAGGGATGTCTGCCTAAAATATCTTTTGAAATACCGAGGGTAGCCCCTACTCTTCTCACTTCGTCTTTGAATAAGGTATTTAATGGTTCTACAACCTTTAATTTCATATAATCTGGAAGCCCACCAACATTATGGTGTGATTTTATCGTGGAGGAAGGGCCTTTCAAAGAAACTGATTCTATCACGTCTGGGTAGATTGTTCCTTGTCCTAACCATCTCACATCTTCAATCAAATGAGCTTCTTGATCAAAAACATCAATAAAAACTTTTCCTATTGCTTTTCTTTTTGCTTCAGGGTCTGTCAATCCAGCCAAAGCGGCATAGAATTGATTTTTTGCATCCACTCCCTTTACATTGAGTCCGAAAGATTGATAAGAAGCCAATACCTCTTGAAATTCATTTTGGCGTAAAAGTCCATTATCGACAAATATGCAATACAAATTCTTTCCAATGGCTTTATGTAAAAGACCTGCTGCCACCGAAGAATCCACCCCTCCAGAAAGACCTAATACAACCTTATCATTCCCCAATTTTTCCTTTAAATCAGCTACGGTTGATTCAACAAAGGAAGTGGAGGTCCATTCCGGTTTACATCCACAAATATCAATGACAAAATTGGAGAGAATCTTGGCTCCATCTGTTGTATGAGTAACCTCAGGATGAAACTGAATTCCATATACCGGTTTTGCTTGATGAGCAAAAGCAGCTATTTTTACTTCTTCCGTTGATCCAATGATATGAAAGTCCGCACCGAGTGAAGTAATCCCCCTTGGGTATGAGCCAATAATTGGGCCCCATAGCAAATTCCTAAAATTGGCAAATTACCAAAGATACTTAAATCGATACGAGGAGAATCTTCCTCCCTAACAGAACAAGGAGAACCAGAAAGAATTATTCCTTTAACTTCAGGCCCAATTTCTGGGATATTATTAAAAGGGACAATTTCTGAATAAACCTGAATCTCACGAATTCTCCGGGCGATCAATTGAGTAACTTGGGAACCAAAATCAAGAATTAATACTTTTTCCATCGGCTGTTAAAAAAAATAAAATAAGCTACAAAGATGCGAAAAAAAATCAAGGATAAAGCAAATATTGAATTCGAATTCTTAAATAATTTTCAAGATCTTCTTTCCACGACTCTCTAATTTCTTCTTCTGTTTTACCCAACAATAATTGCTTCCTCAATTGATCACTACCTGCAAGTTTATCAAAGAAAGCAGCATTTAGAAAAAATTTCTCCTTCAATTGAGAG
>CAZXZK010000013.1:28083-33350 GCA_964645295.1 uncultured Cytophagales bacterium
CGATAATTTCAAACGGATAATCTGTACCTCTACCAACACTCACAACAGTTGGTTCAAATAAGCACAAAGAGGGATATAATTCAATCGCATGCAGATTCTTTAAATTGGGTGAAGGAGGAATTTCAATGGGTATTCTTAAATCATGTTGATAGTTTTTTGCTTTTATCACAGTAAGGTTGGCTTTCACTCCTTTATCTAACCAACCTTCCCCATTGATCATACCTGCTAACTCGCCTGAGGTAAGCCCATAAACAATAGGAATGGGATTCAAACCTACAAAAGAAGCAAATTTAGGATTTAAAACAGGGCCATCTACATAATGCCCGTTCGGGTTACCTCGATCTAATACCATAAATTCCAAACCATTTTCCGCAGCTGCCTCCATGGCATAATGCATCGTAGAAGAATAGGTATAAAATCTTACCCCAATATCTTGAATATCAAAAACCAAAACATCTAGATTATTTAGGTCCTCTGGACGGGGCTTTTTATGATTTCCATAGAGGGAAATAATAGGTAAACCGGTTTTTTCATCTGTTTCATTATTTATTTTTGCTCCTGCATCCGCCTCTCCTCGAAAACCATGTTCTGGGGCAAAGATTTTCTGAATACTGACTCCTTGATTTAATAAGAAATCGACAGCATGAACCCCTTCAAATTGAGAGGTTTGATTGACGATCAAGCCAACCTGTTTTCCTTTCAATAGTGGAATATATTCATCCGTTAAAGCAAGACCAGGTTGATATTGCCCCCACAGAAGATTAGGACATAAAAAAATCAGACCTATACTAAATTGAAATATTCGGCGCATTTTACTAATTTGTCATTTATTATTCAATTTATAAATAAGTTTTTATGGGAAAAACATTTTCCCTATTTATTGCAAAAAGATTACGGAATACCCCTAGTCAAACTTTCTCAAAAAATGTAACACGTATTGGGATTGGCACCATTGCACTAGGAGTAGCCATTTTAATCCTTTCTTTTTCAATTTTAAGAGGTTTTCAAAATAAAATTTACGATAAAATTTATGATTTAAACGGTCATGTTCAAATCAACTTATTTGTCAATCAAAATACGAGCAGTCCTAAATTTTTCGAAAATAATCAGCAATGGATTCAAAAAATAAAAAAAAATAGTCTTATTGACACGGTTTATGAAATCATTCAAAGCCCAAGTTTAGTGATCTCGGAATCTTCTATGCATGGATTAATCCTTTCCAACTTTCATTCCTCCTCTTATACTCCTTGGCAGAATCAAGATGAAAATACCTTGTTTCTTAGTAAGAACCTAATTAAAATTTTGGACACCAAAATCAAAGATCGACTAACGGTTTATTTCATTGGCGACCAACCCCTCCCAAGAAGAGTCCATTTAACCAATTCCTACAGTACTGGATTAGAGGAAATCGACCAAAATATTGGTTTTGCCTCCACCAGATGGTTAAGAAAATCATTAAAGATTGGAGAAAACCAGGTTTCTGGTTTTCAAATTTTTTTAAAAGATCGAAAAAAATCTGAAAAATTTTTAGCTGAAATTAGGCAAATCGTACCGCCGGAATATTCTATTAGAGGGATGGAAGAAATTTATCCAGGATTATTTGATTGGATGAAATTATTGGACAAAAATATATTACTATTAATTGGTTTATTGATTATCGTTGCCGGATTTAACATCATTGCTACTTTGTATATTTTAATCATTGAGCGAATCCCTATGATTGGGGTTTTGAAGTCCATTGGTGCACAGCAATCCCAATTAAAAAGTATATTCTGGTGGAATGGAACATTTATTTTATGGAGGGGTTTATTAATTGGAAATATCGTAGGAATTGGTTTTGCGATATTACAGAGTACCTATAAATTTATCCCTTTGAATGCCGAAGTTTATTATATGGAATACGTTCCCATTGAAATTAATTATAGTAGTTTAGTATTCATCAATTTATTGACCATTATATTTGTATTAATAATTTCCATTATACCTACTCGATATTTGGATAAATTAAATCCTTTAGAAGCCATCAATTATAAAAACTAACGATGAAAAAATTGATTTTCCTTTGCCTAATAAGCATTTCCACGCATGGGCAGATCCCAGTAAAATACGCCATTGATCTCACCAAAATAACCAATGACCAATTAGAAGTCACTGTTACAAACCCACAATTTATTGAAAATAAGGTGGTATTTTATTTACCAAAAATTGTGCCGGGAACCTACGACAATTATGATTTTGGTCGATATATTTCAGATTTCAAAGCTTATGATAACGCGGGAAATGAATTAAAATACGATCGAATCGATGTAAATGGATATGCCATCAAAAATGCTATCAGCTTAGCAAAAATTACTTATAAGGTAGATGATACTTGGGATAGTGATGAAATTGAGGGGAAGTATATTTTTGAACCAGCAGGCACTAGTTTCCAAAAGGATACCTTATTTGCTTTGAATACCCATGGAATATTTGGTTATTTTAAAGGATTTGACTTTAACCCAGTGGAGGTAAGTGTACGCTACGGAGATAATTTAATTGGGGCTACCTCGATGGAAAATCTTTCAAAAACACACGGATTGGATATTTACCGCGAATCTGATTATCATCGATTAGCGGATTCCCCAATGATGTACTCGATTCCAGATACCAGTGAATTCTATATTGGAGAAACAAAAATCTTGGTATCCAATTTTTCTCCGAATAATATGATGACCGCCAAACAAATTGCACAAGAATTAAAACCCTTGTTAGAGGTTCAAAAAAATTATTTGGGCGGGGTTTTGCCAGTCAAAAAATACGCTTATTTAATCATCCTTTCTGACCATTTAAAAAAAGGGTCATATGGCGCCTTGGAGCATTCTCAATCGTCGTTTTATTATTTACCAGAGGCTACGATTGAGGATTTAGGACAAGATATCAAAGACATTTCAGCCCATGAGTTTTTTCATGTAGTAACGCCGCTAAATATCCATTCTGAGGAAATTGGGAATTTTGATTTTAATAAGCCTAATATGTCTCAACATTTGTGGATGTACGAGGGATTGACTGAATATGCGGCTCATCATGCCCAATTGGTTGAATCCAAAAATTATGATTTATTTATGGATCAAATTTGGGAAAAGAATAATTCCATGTTGGTTCAATATAATGACAAACTGCCATTTACAAAAATGAGTAAAGGGGTTTTAGATAAATATGAAGATGAGTACGGAAATGTCTATCAGAAAGGGGCATTAATTGGATTAGGCTTAGATTTAACCTTCCGAAAACTGAGTGGAGGAACCTATGGGACGCAAAAAATGATGCAAGATTTGGCGAAAAAATACGGAGTTAATCGGTCATTTAGAGATAATAAATTATTCAAAGAAATTGAAAAATTGAGTGGCTATAAAGAAATTCAACATTATTTTAGAACCTATGTAAAGGGAAATACTCCCCTACCGCTGGAAGAATGGTTAAACTGGATAGGTTTTCGGGTGGAACGATCACAAGAGAAAATCAAGATGTTCAATTTAGGATTTGATTTTAGAGGAATATCGGTTAATGCAGAAACATCCAGAATCGTGATTGGCTCACAAAATGCTATCAATTATATTGGTGATAAGCTAGGATTGATGGCTAAAGATGAACTGGTCTCTATCAATGGTTTCTCAGCTGATTTATCGAAAATATCCGAAAACATCGGAATTCTTCGGTCGAATTTAAAAGAAGGAGATGAATTAAAAATTGAAGTTGCCCGATTAAATTCTCAGGGCTTATATGAGACCATTGAATTAAAGGGAATTTTTGAATTCTTAGAGGAGACTTCTCCTCCAAGAATCATTGAAATTGAGAACCCGAACCCAGCACAATTAAGTCTAAGAAATTCCTGGATATCTGGGATTTAATTTTCCTGAGCCTCCACGACAGAGATTGCTGCCATATTATAGATTTCTCTTATGGAGGATCCCAATTGTAAAATATGGGCTGGTTTTTCCAATCCGATTAATATTGGACCAATGTATTCAATATTTCCAACCTCCTTCAATAAATTATAGGCAATATTGGCTGAAGATAGATTGGGGAAGATTAAGGTATTGGCAGAACTATTTTCTAATTGAGCAAATGGGTGATTTTTATTTCGAATTTCCACATTCATAGCAATATGCGCTTGCATTTCACCTTCTACAATCCAGTCAGGATGTTTTTCTTTTAAAAGCTGAGTAGCTTTTTTCATTTTTTTAGCCTCATCCCCTTCAGAAGAGCCGAAATTACTATAACTCAAAAGGGCTATTTTAGGCTGAATATTAAATCTTTTTACAGCCTCTACGGTTAATTCTGTAATTTCTATAATTTCCTCAAAACTAGGATTAAAATTAAGGGTGGCATCGGAAAAGAACAAAGGACCCTTTTTCGTTAGCAATAAATACATCCCAGCAATTCTATTTACACCTGGTTTTTTATTAAGAATTCGCAAGGTGGGTTTTATGACATCTGGATAAGCTTTTGTTAGACCTCCAATAAGGCAATCAACATAATTTTCTTTTAAAAGCATGCCGGTAAAATAGGAAGGATTTTCCATATTTGTTCGGGCCCTAATCAAAGTACTTCCTGAGCGACAGCGGTTTGAAAAATATTTTTTAGCAAAAATAGATTTTAACTTTTCAATTTCTTTTCCTTCGTTGGATAGAATCTCACAATCTTCCAAATCAAGATGGTTTTGTTCGGAGATTTTTAAAATTTTCTTTTTATTGCCATAGAGAACGGGGAAACCTATTCCCTCTTCTGAAACCATTTGTGCGGCTTTTAAAACTCGAATATCTTCAGCATCTGCAAATAAAATCCTTTTGGGAGAAGATTTAGCTTTATTGATGATAAAACGCATTAATTGGTTATCAAAACCTAGTCTATTGGATAAGTCAAACACATATTGGTCCCAATCTTGAATAGTGATTTTGGCTACCTTTGTTTCTATGGCGGCCTTAGCTACGGCCATGGAAACTTGAGAAATCAAACGAGGATCTACTGGCTTAGGAATGATATATTTTTTCCCAAAAACAAGTTCTTGTCCTTCATAGGCTTTTAAAACCATCTCTGGAACGGTCTTTTTAGCCAAATCTGCCAAAGCATGGGCAGCAGCCAATTTCATTTCATCATTAATTTCGGTGGCCCTTACATCTAAGGCTCCTCTAAAAATAAAGGGGAATCCTAAAACATTATTGACCTGGTTGGGAAAGTCTGATCGTCCGGTGGCCATAATAATGTCCTTCCGAGCATTGGTCGCTTTT
>CAZXZK010000013.1:33360-35028 GCA_964645295.1 uncultured Cytophagales bacterium
AATATATTTATATGCTTTTTCGTAGTCTATTTCAGGAATGGGATTAGCCATGGCAAAAACAATGGGGTTTTCAGCCATAGATTTAATCATCTCTTCATTTAAGATATTGCCTGCAGATAAACCGATAAAGACATCGGCCCTATTCATGGCTTGTTTTAGGGTCTTGCCTTCTTTATTTTCAATAGCAAATTCTTTCAAGTATGGATTCAAATCCTGTCGATGAGTGGAAACAATTCCATTGATATCAAAAATATCAAAATTTTCTAATTTGGCTCCCATTTTCATATATAATTTCATACATGAAATGGCAGCAGCCCCCGCCCCGGAAACAACCAATTTCACCTGAGAAATGTCCTTATTCACAATTTCAAGAGCATTTTTTAGGGCAGCAGAAGAAATAATTGCCGTTCCGTGTTGATCATCATGCATCACTGGAATATTTAATCGTTTCTTTAATTTTTCTTCAATTTCAAAGCATTCAGGTGATTTTATATCTTCCAGATTAATTCCTCCAAAACTAGGCTCTAAATGAGCGACTGTATTAACAAATTCATCAATGTCTGTACATGCCAATTCCAAATCGAATACATCTATATCCGCAAATATTTTAAATAGAACTCCCTTCCCTTCCATTACTGGCTTGGAGGCTTCGGGTCCTATATTCCCTAGACCAAGAACAGCTGTTCCATTGGAAATGACCGCTACCAAATTACCTTTGGCAGTGTATTCATACACCAATTCCTTGTTTTTTGCTATGGCAAGGCAAGGTTCTGCCACACCTGGTGAATAGGCTAAAGACAAATCCCTTTGAGAGGCCGTGGGTTTGGTAGAGCGAATCTCAATTTTCCCTGGTCTTCCAAGGGAGTGATAATCCAATGCATCTTTTTCTAAGGAATTTTTCTTTTTCATAATTGATTATTGAATTCATTTTCATGTTTGGCAATCCATAGAGTTGCTACCCCATTTCCAATAAAATTGGTGATTGCTCGGGATTCAGACATAAACCGATCAACACCAATTAATAGGGCTAATCCCTCTAGAGGGATAACATTTAAAGCATTTAATGTAGAGGCCAAAACCATAAAACCACTTCCCGCTACTCCTGCTGCTCCTTTGGATGTCACCATTAAAACGCCAATTATCGTCAGTAGTTGTTCCATAGAAAATTCTACCTGATAGACCTGGGCCAAAAACAAAATAGCCATGGATAAATAAATGGTCGTACCATCTAAATTAAAAGAATATCCAGCAGGAACTACTAGGCCAACAACTGATTTTGAACAACCTTTTTTTTCTAATTTTTGCATCAAAGAAGGGAGTGCGGCCTCTGAAGAGGAGGTTCCCAACACAATCAATAGTTCTTCTTTAATATAGGATAAAAAATCAAAAATATTCTCTTTGCAGGATTTAAGAATGATTCCCAACCCAATAAAAATAAATAAAGCCATGGTAATGTAAACAGAAACCATCAGCTTGGCCAAGGGCAGCAAAGAATCTAAACCATATTTCGCAATGGTGATAGCCATCCCCCCAAATGCGCCAATGGGTGCAGTATACATTACCCAATGAAGGCCCTTGTAAATATACAATGAAATCCTTTGCATGGCATTGATTAAAGCCTTAACCCGTTTTGTTCTATTTAAGATAATCCCATGCAAAGGATTTCAT
>CAZXZK010000014.1:0-1563 GCA_964645295.1 uncultured Cytophagales bacterium
CCTTGAATGGCGAATTTTTGTCGCCATTCTAGTTTAAATTCCTTTTGAACCAAGACGATTATTTCTTTTATTACCATGTAATTAGCAAAAATAACTAAATAATTCGAAAAAAGAATAATGAATGGTTAAGCTCTTTGAATTTTAAAAAAAAATTGATATATGAAAATAGAGAATGTTATGCCTAAAAAAATATCATACATAATAATTCTTGGTTTATCCATAATTTTTAGTTTAAAAAAAATGATGGGAATAAAAAGGGAAATTATGAATAATAATCCAAATATATAGCTATTTATTCCAATTATTCCAAAGGTTCTAATTAAAATAATGAGAACTATACAAACGGTTAAAATTAGAAATCTTAAATCTTCAAAATCCAAAATCATTTTTCAAGGATTTTATTATTTTTTTTGGAGAACTTTGAAAAATTATATAACTATAACTTCCAATTGGTGGGAAAAACAATATAAACAATAACCAGATAAATTTTATAATTGATTTTTTTTCTAATTTAAATAAATCAATAATTGTTATGGAAACAAGAAAAAAATGTATAAGAAATAGAAAAAAATACAAAATTTTCATTTAATACGGAAGTTGTTAATAGCCCAGTGTCCCAGGACCGCTTTCTGCGAGGGGGGGGGTAAAATGATTTGTATTCATAAAAATAGAGGTTAGGTTTAAATTTTATTGTTTTTTAATTAATTAAGTTAATAATTAGTTTTAAATTTTTCAAAATAGATTTAATTGACCAAATGTTTTTTAAAAACTTTGATAACATTTCAGAGGAATGTAACGTATAGATAAATTTGAAATTTATGAGATAGGAGGTCAAATTTTTTCAAATTATTGATAAAAGCCAATTTGAGTTCTTAAAAAAAATTTACTCCACCCATTTCTCCGATAGATTTTGAATTAGATATCTATGCAGAATCAACGGATCATCATGTAATAATTGAAATCCAACGAATAGAGTATGATTATAATTTTGATAGATTTTTACATTATTTTTTAACCTTAATAATTAATCAACAGAAATCAGCCAAAGATTATATCTTAAATTTACAAAACAAAGGCATAGCACAAGCGGTAAAACTTATAGATTTTGATTATTTAGACCCTGTAACTTTACGACAAATGAAAGAGGCTGAAATGAGGAAAGGGATGATTTTACTAAATAAACAAGAAGGAGAAGAATTAGGTAGGTCAAAGGAAAAGGACAAGCGAATTTTAAAAGATTTACAAAGGGGGAAACTAAGTATTAAAGAAATTGCCGAAGATGCGGAAGTGAGTGAAGAATACGTTTTAAGCCTAAGGAAAAAGAATAAAATTTAATTCTACCTACTATTAATCATTTCAAAATAGGTTTAGGCACTTGTAATAGAAACAAAATTATGTTTTAATTTTTCTTATTAGGAATAATCAAGACCGGACAGTGCGCTTTTCTGGCTACACCCTCTGCTACACTTCCCGCAATGAAATGGTCAATGCCAGTTCGGCCGTGGGTTCCAAGAATAATCAGATCGGCTTTCCATTCTTCAGCCAAATCTAAAATTTCAGTTT
>CAZXZK010000014.1:1573-12614 GCA_964645295.1 uncultured Cytophagales bacterium
TAGTTCGTAGTTCGTAGTTCGTAGTTCGTAGTTCGTAGTTCGTAGCTCATTGTTCGATGGTCAGTTGAACCCGTTCGATTTTGGCATCTTTTACTTCAAGGATTTTGAAGGAAAATTGGTCGATTTCGATGACTTGATTTTCTTCTGGGAAATCTTCATAATTGGCAAAAAGCATCCCTGAAATTGTATCATAATCTCCTTCTGGAAGGTTTATTTCGTATTTTTGATTGAGGTATTCAATTTCTTGTCTACCAGATAAAATGAAGGTATTTTCGTCTTCTCGTATTTCTACCCAATCTTCTGAGTCATCAAATTCGTCTTGTATTTCTCCAAAGATTTTTTCCATGACATCTTCCATGGATACTAAACCGGAGGTAGAGCCGAATTCGTCGACTACCAGGGCCAGGGATTTTCTTTCTTTGGACAATTTCAACATGAGATCATTGGCCATCATGGCCTCTGGAACGATAATAATGGAGGTCAGAATGGATTCAATATCTTTGGGTTTTTTGAATAAGGCCATGGTATGGCAATAGCCGATAACCTCTTCTAAACTATCTTTATAGACCAATACTTTGGAGTGTCCTGATTCAATAAAGGTTTGTTTCAATTTTTCTATTCCGTCTTCGATTTCGATGGCGGTGATTTCTGTTCGGGGTATCATACAATCTCTGACTCGCACTTCTTTGAACTCGAGGGCATTGTGAAATATTTTGGCATCCACTTCTGAGATTTCTTCGTCGTTTGGTTTATTATTCAAACTTTGAAAATAATGATTCAGGTCTGTCAGTCCGTACGCTGGTTTTTCTTCTGAATAATTCAAACGTAATACTTTAGTGATGAACCATTTTGATAGGCCGACTGTTAGCCAAACCAGTGGATAGAGAATATAATAGAGGATGGCGATGGGGATAGCTAATATTTCTAATATCAAATCGGGGTTTATGAGAAATAGACTTTTTGGGGTATATTCTGAGGTAATTAACAAAAGGATAGTAGCTAAGAGTGAGGCGATGAAACGGAGGAAAACTTCGTTTATTTCAAGGGGAAGGCTATGGGCTAAGAAATTATAGAGGGTTTCTTCCATGAAAATACCATATAAAACGAGGGCGAGGGTATTACCCACGAGCATGGTGCCGATAAAATGGGAGGGTTTATTATTAAAGAAGGCGATGATTTTTGCGTTCCATTTATTTTGTTTCCCTTTTAGTTCAAAATATAATTTATTGGAAGAAACGTAGGCAATTTCGACTCCTGAAAAAAAGGCGGAAAGGATGAGGGAAGAAAGGATGAATAAATATTCCGGATTCGTATTCATGGAAATTTATTATTTAGGTTTTTGGCTGAGTCTTTTTTGTTGTTTATCCTGTAGGTCTTTATCGTTTGCCAATCTTATATGTCTAAAATATTGATAAATAAATAAAGCGGAGATAGAAAACATTAACCAGAAATAATGGTAGATTAATTCTGCCCAAAAGTCTCCTTGAATATCTTTTGGGATGGGTTTTGTCAGGTCCATTACCCAAATGATAAAAAAACCAATGCCAATGGCTAAAGAGATAATTTCTTTTTTACTCATGCTAGGGCTTTCTTTTTAAGATATTTTGCCATGGACATAAAGGTACCGAAAAATATTAAAATTGAGCCAATCCAAACTAAATTTATCAAGGGTTTTTCAATTGCTTTGATAATAATTAGGTCTTGGGTGGTGGTATTTACGGCAAAGGAGAATTGTCCGCTTTTTGGGTCGATTCCGGTAAATTTAATTTTTATACCGGATTCAATATTTTCAAAGGAGGGCATAGCCACGAGACCTTGGCGAATGATGAATTGTGGTTTTAGGGAATATTGGGTAAAGTTTTTTCCTAGAACGGCAAATTCTGCTTGAACGGCGGCGTCGTCAGGGCCTAAATCCATTCCTTCTACGTGGAGGATTCTTTCGACATTATTTAGGCTTACGACAAAGTCATTGATAAAGAGGGTATCTCCTATGGATAGGGTATAATTTTCAGTTTCAGACCAATTTTTTTCTTCTGAGTCGCCAGCAGCCAAAATAGGGTCTAGGGATACGTAGGTATAAATATCATGGTCTGAATGATGTTTAATATCTGGGGAGATTGCTGTTCCCATTTTAGGATTTACTTGCCAACGGGGAAAAAGGGAGGTAATTTTTCCTTCTTTATCTTTAAATTCTAATTCAAAGTAGGTATTTTCTGGTTCGGTGATGAGGGTATCACCTTTTTTTATTAGGTTGTTGGCAAGGGGTATATCTTTGAGGGCGATGGTTTTAAAATTATTTTCGATTAGGTAAAAATCATTTTTATTGAAATAGCCTGGATAATCTCTTAGGACAATTTTTCGACCTTTATAGGTGATGGAATAATCTTGCATCGAAGCGGGTTGTCCGAGCCAAAGGGGAAGGTTTTCTTTATTTTCTTTATTATCGTCTTTTGTAAATTCTTCTGATTTATTTGAAATGGCGAAACCGGAATTATTTAGGGAGACTACTTTTGAATAGCCGGAGGAGAACAGGACACCAATGAGCATTATTCCAAGGCCTAGATGGGCGATGGCTCCACCGGAAAGGGAAATTTTAGCTTTTATTAGGTGGAATATGATAAGACCATTGGTGATTATGCCAAAAATACCAGCTAGAAGGAGGAGGATATATTCTGGTTTAAAAACCTCTTTGAGGTTGATTGCCAAGATGGTTAGGATGGCTGTTAATAAAAGGGGCAAATAGAGGGAATTAAGGGTATTTTTACCTTTAATTTTACCCCACCAGATGTATTGTCCGATACCGGAGGCGATACCAATGAGTATATAGATCCAAATTTGGATTTTGCTATAATGTTCCACTTGGTCTGCGGGAAGTGCGATATTGGAAAGGATTCCAAAGGATTCGAGAATTTTATTATATACGGGGATGGAGGTGGTAAAGATTAATTGAAAAGCGGAAAGTCCGAGTAGGGAGGCGGAAATAAAAATCCAAAATTCTCTGGTATAGACTTGAAGTTCTTTTTCGTCTGAGGGGATATTTTTCCAGCGATAAATACTTAAACTGATAGCGACTACTAGGAAAGTTAGTAGATAGATTAGGAGTTGACCGGAAAGGCCTAGGTCGGTAAAGGAGTGAACGGAGGCATTTCCGAGAATTCCGGAGCGGTTTAAGAAAGTGGAATATAAGACGAGGATAAAGGTAGCTATGACTAAAATGATGGAGGTTTTTAGGGAGCTAGAAGAGGTTTTGGCATGCAACATGGTATGAATGGCTGCCACAAGGGTTAGCCAAGGGACGAACGAAGCATTTTCTACGGGATCCCAGTTCCAATAGCCCCCGAAATTGAGGGTTTCATAAGCCCAATAGGCGCCCATCATGATTCCAATTCCGAGGATGGCCATAGACAATAGGGCCCAATGGAGGGAGGGTTGAATCCAATCTTTCAATTTATTTTTCCAAAGACCTGCGATTAAGTAGGAAAAAGGAACGAGGGTAAGGGCAAAACCGAGGAAGAGGGTTGGGGGGTGGATAACCATCCAATAATTTTGTAGGAGGGGGTTTAAGCCACGACCATCTTCTGGGATAAAATCGGGGTTCATTTGCCAGACGGGTAGTTCTGGTTGGGCTTCTCGAAGTAATAAAAAAGGCGAAGAACCGATTTTTAAGTCGATACCGGGAATGATGATACCTAGGATCATGGAGGTCAAGAAAGCTTGAACCAGGCTAAAGGTAAACATAAGGGGACCTTCCCAATCGGGGTTTTTTCTTGAGAGGATTACACCGATGAGTGCTTGCCAGAAAATCCACAGGAGGAAAGAGCCTTCTTGGCCTTCCCAATAGCAAGAAATCATGTATTGGACTGGAAGGGCTAAGGAAGAATGGGTAAAAGCGTATTGGTATTCAAAATAATGGTTATAGATAATAATAAATAGGGAAACTGCCACGCCGATTACGAATAAAAGGTGGGTAAAAAAGATGGATCTACCAAATTTAAGCCAATCTTTTTTTTCTTCTTTTTCCGAAAGATTGGAAGCCTTAAAATAGGCATAGGTGGCGATTAAAGAGGTGATAAAGGAGCTTATCACCATTAGGTGACCTATTTTACCTATTGTATCATGTATCATAATTCAGCAGATTCTTCGAGCGTACCTTCATTATATTTAGAAGGGCATTTTAATAAAATTTTATCGCAATAGAAATTATGATCTTGAACATCCATACTACCGATTAAAACGATTTTTTCGGATTTTTCAAAATCTTGCGGTTTTGGTGAGCCGTAGATCACTTTATTTTCTCTACCTAGGCTATCAATAACCATAAATTCCAAACGGTTTGCATCAATTTCTGGGTTGTAGAGGAAATCGATTAAATTTCCTTGCGCATCTTTTTTTAATTCCCCAACAACATGAACTTTTTGTTCTGGGTCATTTTGGGCTATTTTTTCGGCTTCATCAAAACCCACATAGGTACTGGCATCTGCTGAGGTAATCAGGATAATACCGATTGCGAAGGCGATGAAGACCAGACCAAAAATATGTGACTTTTTCATTTCGATTTTATTTTTTTAAACGATTTTCTAGGTCATTTAGTTTCTTTTCTATTCTAAAAAGATAGAAAAACAAGCCAATTAAGATAACCAAGACAACGGTTACAACGACATAAATTTTTCCATCTTGGCGCATTTTATCGGCCATTTCGATATCTTGGGCGAAGGAGGAGAAGTTAGCCAATAATAAAGTTAATAAGATTAGAAATTTATTTTTCATCTTCCAATTCATTTATTTTTTCTTCAATTGATTTTGATTTAATTTTTATTTTGGAGATCCAATAGCCAAGGATTGACCAACCGATGATGGCGGGGTAGAAAACCATTCTCATTCGGTTATCTAGGTCCATTCTTGAAAATCCGGGGTTACCGCCATTACCAGGGTGTAATGAGTCTGTTAATCTTGGGAGGATCCAGATTAGGACCATAAAAATGACGAAGGCGAATATATTGTATACATTGGCGATTCTAGCTTTTTGTTGTTGGTCTGGGATGGAGGAACGAATGAGGATATAAGCAAGGTAAATGAGCATACCGATTGCTACGGAATTCAATTTCGGGTCGTTTGTCCACCAAGCGCCCCAGGTATATTTAGCCCAAATACTCCCGGTGATCAGTCCGAGTGTAGCGAAAACTAGGCCAGTTTCAACGTAGGCGTTGGATTTTAAATCATGGTTAAGGTCATTTGAGCGGAGGTATTTTATGGAGTGGTAGATGGAGGCTGATAATAAATAAATCATAGAGAACCACATGGTAACGTGGAAATAGAGGTTACGGATGGTTTCATTAAGGATTGGCTGACGGGGAACTTGTCCGAGAAAACCTTCCCAGACGGTATATAAAAGTAGCCCGATGGCGATGAATTTAAAACTATGTTTCTTTAGTTTCTCCATAAATAGGGGAATAGAATACCTGAAAGGATGATTAAGATTGTATTTAAAGCAAACAAAGTTGCAATTTCGTTCCAATTTTCTATTAAACCAAACCCGTCCATGGCGCTTTTAGAAAGTTTTATAAGAATTAGCAGGAGGGGGATGGTGAGGGGGAATGAGAGTACGGCCATGAGGGTGGCGTTATTTTCTCCTTGGGCGGCGATTGAGGCGATGAGGCTTAGGGTGGAGCCGAAACCGATGGAACCGAGAATAAGGGAAATGAGGTAGAGGGGAATATTTTGGATGGGGTTACCCATGACGTAGGAATAGAAGAATAAGCCGATAAAGCTAACGGCGATAAGGACAAGGGAATTATAGATTATTTTTGAATAGATAATTGCTTCTGGGCTAACGGCGGTATAGTAGAAGAGGTCTCTATTTTTTGATTCTTGGGTAAAGGATTTTCCTACGGCGTTGATTGCCACGAAGAGGATGATGATCCAGAAGAGTGTATTCCAGGTAATTGGATGGATGGATTGGGTTTTGGTTTTAAAGGAGAGGTAGCAGACGAAAATGGTGGATGCTAGATATAGGATTAGACCTTGAATGGCGAATTTTTGTCGCCATTCGAGTTTAAATTCTTTTTGAATAAGGACTAGAATTTCTTTTGAGATCATTTGGGGGTAAAATTAATCAATTTTTGAGAAATGCCACCACCACCCACCCTTAAAATTACATCCTTCGGATGAATTTTCCTATCAAGAAATTGATATAATGGAGCGTTGAATTAAAATATCACTTAGTTGATTTAATGATCTAATTCTAATTTTAGGAATCTTCCGGTATGGCTTTTCTTGATTTTGGTAATTTCTTCTGGAGTACCCTGGGCGACTACTTCACCTCCAGCCTGACCCCCTTCCGGACCAATATCAATAATATAATCTGATACTTTTAGAACATCCAAATTATGTTCAATGATTAATACGGTATTGCCTTTGTCGACCAATTTTTGTAGCACATTCATTAATAATTTGATATCTTGAAAATGAAGCCCTGTGGTTGGTTCGTCTAGCACGTACAAGGTTTTTCCAGTATCTTTTTTTGAAAGTTCTTCTGAAAGTTTTACTCGCTGTGCTTCACCTCCGCTGAGGGTGGTCGCATGTTGTCCGAGACTGATATATCCTAGTCCTACATCCAAGAGGGTTTTTATTCTTCTTTGAATTTTGGGTTGATTTTCAAAAAAATCATAGGCTTGTTCTACGGTCATATCGAGAATATCCGAAATGGATTTACCTTTAAAACGAACTTCTAAGGTTTCCCTGTTGAAACGTTTTCCTTTGCAGGTTTCGCATTCAACTTGTACGTCTGGCAGAAATTCCATTTCAATTTTCTTTAGACCTCCGCCCTCACAGGTTTCGCATCTACCACCTTTTACGTTAAAGCTAAATCTTCCTGGCTTATAACCGCGAATTTTTGATTCTGGAAGTTCAGCATAAAGGGCTCGAATGTCTGTATATAAATTGGTGTAGGTGGCAGGATTCGAACGAGGGGTTCTTCCAATGGGGCTTTGATCTACTTCAATTATTTTATCGATATGTTCCAGGCCTGACATAGACTTAAAAGGGAGAGGATCTTTATTGGAGCGGTAAAATTCCTTTTTTAAATGGGCCACGAGGGTTTCGTGAATAAGGGTAGATTTTCCAGAACCTGAAACACCAGCAACGGTAATCAGTTTTCCTAATGGGATATCGATGGAAACATTTTTTAAATTATTTCCAGTAGCATTCTTTAAGCTAATCTTTTTTCCATTCCCCTTTCTTCTTTCCTTGGGAATTTCAATTTTCCATTCGTTTCTTAGGAAATTTGCTGTAGGTGTTTTTAGTTGAAGGAATTCCTGTGGGGATCCTTTTCCAACGATGTAACCTCCGTGGATGCCAGCACCCGGGCCAATATCTAAAATATAATCTGCCGATAACATCATATCTTTATCATGTTCAACAATAAAGACAGAATTACCTAAATCTCTCAAGTCTTTTAAGGATTGAATAAGCTTTTCATTGTCTCTTTGATGAAGGCCAATTGAAGGTTCGTCCATAATATATAAAACCCCTACCAACTGGGTACCAATTTGGGTAGCTAATCGAATACGTTGAGCTTCTCCACCAGACAGTGTCCTGAGAGGACGGTCGAGTGTGAGATAAGTTAGCCCAATCTGACTTAAAAAGCCGACTCTTTTCCGGATTTCTTTGATGACTTCAGCCCCAATTTGATTTTGTCTTTCAGAAATTCTATCTTCCAAATTTTCCAACCATTTTTCTAGTTGGGTAATATCCATTTGAGCCAGTTCTCCGATATGTCTCTGATCAATCTTATAATGAAGAGATTCTTTTTTTAGTCGATAGCCTTGGCAATCATCACAGGTTTTGGTGGTTACGAAATCAGCAAACCAATTTTGTGCCCGTTCATTGTCTGATTGACTATATTTTTTTATAAAATTGATTATTCCTTCGTATTTCATATTCCATTCTGTCCCTTGGTATTTTTTAGATGGGACAGCCACTGGTTTATCTGAGCCATAAAGCATGAGTTGAATGGCTTCCTTGGGAAATTTTTCTATTGGGGTAGAAAGACCAATTTTATAGGGTTTTAGTAAGGATTCTAATTGTTTAAAAATCCATAGATCGCGGTATTCTCCGATAGGAGCAATGGCTCCACGAATGATGGAAAGGGATTTGTCTGGGATGATAGAATCTTCTGTAATCTCTTCTATGATACCTAATCCATTGCAGGCAGGGCAGGCTCCATACGGACTGTTAAAGGAAAAGGTATTTGGGGCAGGTTCATCGTAAGATAAACCTGTTTTTGGATCCATGAGCGTTTGTGAAAAAAAGTGGACATTCTGATTTGCATCTAAAATTATCACTTGGCCTTTCCCTAATTTATTGGCCGTTTGAAGGCTCTGTGAAAGGCGGGGACGATCCGATTTATCCAAAATTAATCGGTCTATGACCACTTCAATATCATGAATTTTAAATCGATCTAATTGCATATTTGGTTCAATCTCTTGGATTTCACCATCTACTCGCACTTTAGTATAACCCCATTTGGCGATTTGGACAAATAATTCTCTGTAATGGCCTTTTCTTCCTTTGACCACTGGTGCAAGTAAAATGATTTTCTGTTGATCGAATGATTGAAAGATGGCGTCTATGATTTGGTCTACAGACATTTTAATCATTTTTTCACCCGAGAGGTAGGAATAGGCATCGGCTGCTCTTGCGTAGAATAAACGTAAGAAATCATAAATTTCTGTGGTTGTTCCTACCGTAGACCGTGGATTTTTTGAGGTAGTTTTTTGTTCGATTGAAATGACAGGAGAGAGACCTTCGATTTTATCTACATTGGGTCTTTCGAGGTTTCCCAAAAAATTTCTAGCATAGGCGGAAAAGGATTCCATATATCTTCTTTGTCCTTCTGCGTAGATAGTGTCAAAGGCAAGAGAAGATTTTCCTGAACCAGAGATGCCGGTAATGACGACGAGTTGATTTCTCGGGATTTTTACATCAATATTTTTGAGATTATGCTCTCTGGCACCGTAAACTTCAACGTGGGAATAACCTGTCAGGTCTAACATAATCGAATTTAAATACTTTTAGGGCGATTAAATAATAATGCGAATTAAGATTTAATGGTTTATTAAATCTTAATTCGCAAAAGTATTAAATTTGATGAATTCTATCTAAAGAATTCGTCAAAAGTTAGGCTAATAAATAAAGTTCTACCAATTGTAGGGTTTGCCCAAGAGGTAATATATTCATTACCTGTAAGATTAGAACCACCCACTTTCAACAAGGTTTTTAGGGCAGGTAATCTTTTTGTTACTGCAATATCTAGGGTTGAGAAAGCAGGGATGATAGACTGTTGTTGTTGGTTAACCACTGGGTTTACAATGGATGATTGCCATACAAAAGCATCCTGAGTTCTGTAGGCGATATTAAATCCGAACCCTGATTTACCTATATTATTGTTGGCAAAGGTATAAGTTGCTCTCATTTTTGGAGTATTATACCCTAAGGTTCTAACATTGATTTCATTTCCTTCAACGGATTTCACTTCGTTATTGGAGAAATTAGCACCAATGGTGAAATTACCTGCAAATTTCCAATCAATACCTAGACCCCAACCACCTGTTTTAACTTTTCCATCGATATTCGCTGGGAAAGAAAAAACTTGGCCATTTGCATTAATCACTTGTTGGCCAGCGGAGAAATTATTATAGGTTGAAGAATACCAATAAGCATCTACCAAGAATTTATTAGCAAATAAACCTTTATAGCCAATTTCAGAGGTTACGACTCTTTCTGGCATCCATTCTTTTGCTTGGTAAACTTGTGGGCTACCTGCTAGATAAGAGGAAAGGGTATAGGTGTTTCCAGAAAGATTGTATTTATCTTGAACGGCAGGAAGACCTCCTAATAATCTTGCTGAAGGAGTTAATAAATTAATGTATTGGTCTTGGGTTGTAGGGATTCTAAAACCAGACTGGTAAGAAGCACGGATATTGGAAGTACCTAAGGATAATACCCCAGAAATTCTTGGGGTAAATTGACCTTTAAAGTTTTCGTTTTTATCGTATCTAGCAGAACCTGTTAATTTAAATTTATCTTCAAAAAGGGCTTTTGCTAATTGTAAATAACCACCAAATTCTGAGATAGAATATTCTGATCCATCTGCTTTTGTAAGGAATAATGTTCCTTGAGAATTCAAATTATAGGTTCTATAATTTGCCCCTGCAATCATTTCTATTGAATTATTTAGGGCTTCTGTAAAATTATACATACCCTCAAAATGTGTCATGCCAGTTCTATCTAAGAATTTAGCACCATTTGGAAGAGGCGTTTCAGAAACTTGTTTTTTAGCGGCTTCAAAAGCGGCGGAACCTACAGCCGGAATGGCTGATTGAGCGGCCGTAAAGGCGTTATTCCCAAAAGCGGTATATCCTGCCTGTGCGGCTTTTGTTGCAGCATCTAGTGCTCCAAATGGATTCCCTGTTGATCCATAGGTTCCCAAGAAAGTTTGAGCAAAAGTTCCAAAGGATTGGCCAGCGAAGGTTAAGAAATAATTTCCAAAATAATTGGTGTAGGAACCTGTACTTAATAGCATAACTTGTGCTAAGGTACCAGAAGCATAAGCATCTCCTGAATTTTCAGTTGTATTATATCCTCTTAAGAACCAGTTAGCACCTTTTAATTCTGCTTTGAATTGATTTAAGGAGAAATTTCTCAAGGAATATCGATCGATACCGGTGTAAACAGAAGTACCATGTCCGTAATTGTCTTGAACGATTAATTCAATATCATCGTTAATTCTCCAGTGAACGGCCAAATTTGCCTTGATATTTTTATTGTTATAATCTACTAAGTCTTGCTCTTTATAACCTGGGCCAGAAATGGAATAATTGGGAATAAAGCGGCCCATCAAGGATGTAGCATTTATTGGGCTTTGTCCTGTTGCTGCATAAGCTTGGTTCATAGCTCCTAGGATTTGCTGGAAGCCTAAATAGAATTGAGATAATTGTGCTGCCGTTTCAGCGGGGTAACCTGCACCTTGAAGACCAGCAGG
>CAZXZK010000014.1:12624-19742 GCA_964645295.1 uncultured Cytophagales bacterium
TGGTAAAGCAGCAGCAGGGATACCAGCAGCAAGAATTTGGCTAGCAGCGCCATTTACGCCATTGTAAATGCTCATAATATTCGAGAATAAATTTTGGGAAACCTCATCGCCGTAGATATTGATACCATTGTACAATAAACTATTGGTACGAGTTCCAACGGATAATTTCGAACCATCCGATTGATCTCTATAATCTGTTGCTTCCCAATCTTGGGCATTTTGAGCCGTTAAATTAAATTTGACGGCAAATTTATTATTCCATGCTTTTGCATAACGGATCGAAAAATCTGAGAAAGGGGTTGATTCAACGCGGCGGTTGGAAGCTTTCATATTACCATATTTAACCTGAGCAGATAAACCTTGGTATAGGAATGGGCTTTTAGAGTTCATTAATACCAAACCATTGATTGCGTTTGGTCCGTATAGGGCCGAACCTGCACCTGGAAGTACCTCGACTTTTTCTAAATCAAGTTCAGAGATACCCACTACGTTACCTACTGAAAAGTTTAGACCGGGAGCCTGATTGTCCATGCCATCTATCAACTGAACAACACGAACGTTACCATTCGAACCAAATCCTCTCATATTAATGGAATTAAAGGAGAAGGATTGGGTACTCATATCAATTCCTTTTAAATTTCGAAGTGCATCGTAAAAATTAGCTGATCCTGTTTGTTGAATATCTCTAATATTCATCGTTTCAACAGAAACAGGAGATTTTAATACGGACTCTTCAACTCGAGAGGCAGAAACAACGACTTCAGCTCCGAGGGTGGAAGTTTCAGACATTTCAATAGTCATATTTTCATTGGATCCATTAATGATCATTTCCAATGAAGAATAGCCGACGCTAGAAACGACTATGGTAAATGGAGTAGGAGTTGAGGTTGTCAACTTAAAATTTCCATTAACATCTGCGATAGTTCCGATAACTTTTCCTTTAACGGATAAATTTGCGCCTATCATAGGAGAATTATCAGCTTTATCTGAAATTTTTCCCGCAATGGTTGTCTGCGCTAAAATAGTTAAAGAAGAAATAAGGATAAAAACAGCACTAAGTGCGAGTTTAAGTGAAAGTTTTTTCATAAGAAAAATTATTTATGAAGTTTTAATTAATTTTTAAAGATAAAAAATATTCTTTTAATTTAAGATGAAAATTATTCAAATTAAATTAAAATATCACAATTAATTATTTAAATCTTTAAATTTTATAATAAAATAATATCAAATTCTTCTTTTATTTGTTTAATTTAAATAATTCTTAAGCCTAATAAGTATGCGTATTTTAAGTTTCATTATCTGTTTTTTATTTCTAAATGGCTGTTCTAAGCCGTTTTATTTTGTAAACCCTCTTCGATTTTCACAAGTACCAAAACCTCCTGCCGTGGATTATTCCAATTTGGAAAATTGGGCGGCACATCCTTTAAAAAAAGATGAGGCAGACAAAGTTCCTTTGAATTCAAATTATGAAAATAAACAAGAGGAGGCTGAAGTGGATGTGTTCTTTACTTATCCGACCATTTTCATTAAAGAACCTCGCTTTGATTATTCTTGGAATGCTTATTTAGGAGATAGTTTATTGAACAAAGAAATTGACGAAGGTGCGATTCGGAATCAGGCTTCCATCTTCAACGGTTCTGCGAAGGTTTATGCGCCAAGGTACCGGCAAGCGCATTATTATGTTTACTATACCCCTCATAAAGAGGACAAAGATTCGGCTTTGAATTTGGCTTATTCGGATGTAAAAAGAGCTTTTGAGTATTATTTAAAAAATGAGAATAAAGGAAGGCCAATTATAATTGCTGGTCATAGCCAAGGTACTCAGCATTCTCAACGATTACTAGAAGATTTTTTTGATGGAAAGAAACTTTCCAACCAATTAGTAGCTGCATATATCATCGGAATTGCTACTCCGCAAGATCGATTTAAGTATTTAAAGCCTTGTGAAACTCCCGACCAAACCACTTGTTTTATTGCTTATACTACCTTTAAAACCCGTTATTATCCAGATTGGCATCCTAAAAAAGAGGCTAATTTGGTTTCCGTTAATCCGATATCCTGGACTTTAGACGAAAAACCGGCAAGCCGGTTGGATAATCCGGGTGGGGTGGGATATGGATTTAAGTTTGTCCGACATGCTACTGATGCTCAAAATCATCAAGGATTATTGTGGATTCATCAACCTCATGTACCAGGAAGGATATTTATACATAAAAAAAATTGGCATATTGGAGATTATAATTTATTTTGGGGGGCTATTCGAGAGAATGTGGGAAAAAGAGTAACCAAATTTAATCAAAAATGAAGAGAAGATTTTTAGTGGTGATGGCAGGAGGGAGCGGGACCCGATTTTGGCCGGTAAGCACGGAAGAAAAACCTAAACAATTTCTTGATATTTTAGGATTGGGTAAATCTTTATTACAAATGACCATTGAGCGATTTGAAGGGGTTGTCCCTATGGAAAACGTTCTTATTGTTACGAATAAAGAATATTTGAATCTTGTGAAAGAGCAATTACCCTTTGTGATGGAGGAAAATATTCTTTTAGAGCCAGTAGGAAGAAATACTACTCCTTGTGTGGCTTATGCCGCCTACAAGATTTCTTCTAGGGTAAAAGATGCCCATTTGATTGTCAGTCCTGCCGATCATTTAGTGATGAATGTGGCTGATTTCAAGGAAAAAATAAATTTAGCCATTAAATCTTCTCAAGAGCAAGAAATTATCACCTTAGGTATTCGGCCTTCTAATCCAAATACGGGCTATGGCTACATTCAATTTTCCGAATGCCAAGATGATTCATCGATTTGTAAAGTAAAAACCTTTACGGAGAAACCCAATTTGGAATTAGCAAAAGCCTTTGTGGAAAGTGGGGATTATTTATGGAATTCTGGTTTATTTATTTTCACTGCCAAGACCTTTAAAAAGGAATTAGAAACGCATGTAGAAAGGATGGCTGAACAGTTTTCAGAAGGAAATAATCTTTATTATACGGAGGCAGAGGAAGAGTTTATTCAAAAAATTTATGCGGTGGTAAAATCCATTTCGATTGACCATGCCATTATGGAGAAGACACACCATATATCGGTTATTCCAGGAGATTTTGGTTGGACGGACCTCGGCACTTGGAATAGCTTATATGAACAGATGCCGAAGGATTCTAATAATAATGCAGTTTCTGGAAACGTCATTTTGAAAGAAACGGAAGATTGTGTGGTACATATTTCAAAGGGTAAAAAATTAGTTGCTCAAGGTTTGAAGAATATGATTATTGCAGAGGCCAATGGAAATTTTCTCATTTGTTCGAAAGATCAAGAGCAGCTGGTAAAGGTATTTAGAGATGAAGCCAATCAATTGGATTAAGAAATTCTAGACCAATTGACTTCATCTTTTTTCTGTGCGGCGATTTGATTCCGTATTACTTGGTTTTCAGATTTTTCTAGTTCGGGATCCTCCTTTAAAATTTCTTGGGCATTTTCCCGAGCGACTTTTAAGATTTCAGCATCTTTTGATAAATCAGCAATTAGTAGATCAATCGCGCCGCTTTGTCTGGTGCCGCCTAAGTCTCCAGGTCCTCTCAACTCTAAATCGACTTCTGCAATTTCAAAACCATTATTGGTTCGAACCATGGTTTCAATTCTTTTTTTGGTTTGGGCAGAAAGTTCGTATCGCGTCATCAGAATACAATAAGATTGATCTGCTCCTCTTCCTACGCGGCCTCTTAATTGATGCAATTGGGCCAGTCCGAATCGTTCGGCATTTTCAATGATCATGACAGAAGCATTTGGGACATTGACACCAACTTCAATAACTGTGGTGGCTACCATAATTTTTGTTTCATTTTTTACGAAACGTTTCATTTCAAAATCTTTGTCTGCCGGTTTCATTCTTCCATGTAAAATTCCAAGTGGGATATCTGGGAATTCTCTTTGAATGCTTTCGTAGCCATCCATCAAATCTTTTAAATCCATTTTTTCTGATTCCTCAATTAAAGGATAAACAATATAAATTTGGCGACCTTTTTTGATTTCATTTCGAATAAAGCCGAATACTTTGATTCGATGGCTATCAAATTGATGAATGGTTTGGATGGGTTTTCTTCCTGCGGGAAGCTCATCAATGATGGAGATATCCAAATCTCCGAAAAGGGTCATGGCCAAGGTTCTTGGGATGGGCGTGGCCGTCATGACTAAAATATGGGGATGGATTTGTTTATTTTTTTCCCATAGTTTGGCTCTTTGTGCAACGCCGAAACGATGTTGTTCGTCGATGATGCAGAGCCCTAAATTATTAAATTCTACAACATCTTCCAATAAGGCGTGGGTACCTACTAGGATATGTAAGCTACCTGATTGAAGGGTCTCATGGATCCCTTGTCGGTCTTTTTTGGGGGTGGAACCAGTTAGTTTATCAATCTTTAATCCAAGGGCTTCGGCAAAGGGTTTTAGGCCTTGATAATGTTGGTCGGCTAATATTTCTGTTGGAGCCATGAAGCATACTTGGCTATGGTTATCAATGGCCAAAAGGGAGGCAATAAAACCCACGATGGTCTTACCTGAACCGACATCTCCTTGGAGTAGTCGATTCATTTGAGAGCCGGATTTCATATCGTAAAAAATTTCCCGAATCACTTTTTTTTGAGCTCCCGTTAAATCGAATGGGAGATGTTTATTATAAAATTCTTTTAAAAGTTCGGAGGAATTAAAAATTTGTCCTGGAAAGGTATTTTTTCGAATTAAATTTTGTTTGATTAGTCGGAGTTGATTATAGAATAATTCTTCAAATTTCAATCTTCTACGTGCTTGTTTTAACCATTCTGCTGATTGTGGAAGGTGGATATGGTAAAGGGCTTCTTGTTTAGAAATTAATTTATATTTATTGTTTAAATAGCTTGGAAGGGTTTCTCGAATATAGGGGAAAGCCAATTTTAAGAGCGCCTTTTGCCACTGGGCAATTTGTTTTGAATCAACATATTTTTTTCTCAAATTTTCGGTAAGAGGATAGATGGGCTGAAAGAATTTATCTCTATTTTCTTCTCCTTTGAATACTTCCATTTCAGGGTGAGTCATTTGTCGGCTACCTTGGAAGAAGGTCGGTTTTCCATAGAAAATATAATCTTTTTGGGTAGAAAGGGATTTTTCTAGCCATTTGATACCTTGGAACCAAACCAGGCTAATATCCCCTGTTTCATCTCCACAATGGGCCACTAATCGTTGTTTTCTACCAAGGCCAATTTTTTCAATATAATGAATACGACCAATAAACTGGATATTTTCCATTTGGTCATTCAATTCATGGAGTTTATAAATCTTGGTTCTATCTTCGTAGCGGAAAGGGTAATGTTGTAATAGATCTCCACAATTTTGAATACCTAATTCTTTTTCCAATAAATCCTTTTTGGTTGGATTCATGGAAGAGATAATATCAAGACTCTGTTCAAAAAAATGGCTGGAGTTCATACCTTAAATAAGTTGAATTTCGGTATATTTACAAACTATAAGCTCAAAGTTAAGATTTATGCGTGTTGGGTCTTCATTATTTCTTGTTTTTTTTATTCTAGTTCTTGGTAATTTTCATTCCAAGGGGCAATGTCCTTCTTATAAGGTAAAAAATGATTTAATTCTTATTCCAGATGATTTGGCGGATCCTTCGGCTGTGGATATCCCCATTCTTAATTTGGGGAGTCCGGAATCGGTTGATACTTTGGCTTGGGATTGGAGTACCAATATCAATAATTTACGAATTGTTGATCCAACTAGTTTTCATACCAAATTGGATTTGAGTGATTTTGTGGGGTCCACCAAGGTACAGCAAGGTACAATTTTTTTAAACCCCAGGGATAATGCCTTGATTGTTAAATGTCAACAAAATGGGGTAGATTTAGAGCTGAGTTTAAAGGTTAAAATCTTCCCCAAGGTGAGGGTTTTGAATAATGTCATTACGATCAATGGGGATGAACACAATGGTATTTTTTCTCTTTTGAATTTTTCTGGGGCCGGTTTTAATGAACCAAAAATTGAGATTTTTGATCGTTGGGGCACGAAAGTTTTCGAAAGTCTGGATAATATCCCTGTTTTCAATGGTACCCAAAATAATGGTAAGATATTAAATACGGGGACTTATGTTTATGGGATTAAACCTGATCCAGATTATCCCCCGATTTATGGAGACATTACAATAATTAGATAGACATGGCAAGTATTCAAAAGACGAAGGAAAATTTTGTGATTCTGAGTTTAGATGATTTAATGAATTGGTCTAAATCAGCCTCACTTTGGCCAATGGGTTTTGGAATTGCTTGTTGTGCTATTGAAATGATGCAAGCCTATGCTTCTGGTTATGATTTAGATCGCTTTGGTGTTTTTCCAAGACCTTCGCCCCGGCAATCCGATGTGATGATTGTGGCAGGAACCGTTACTTTTAAAATGGCTGACCGGATCAGGAGATTATATGAACAAATGCCTGAGCCACGCTATGTGATTTCTATGGGATCTTGTTCTAATTGCGGAGGGCCCTATTGGGAACATGGCTACCATGTGGTGAAGGGTGTGGATAGAATTATTCCGGTGGATGTTTATGTTCCGGGCTGCCCGCCTAGACCGGAAGCCTTAATTGGTGGGATCTTGAAATTGCAAGCAAAAATAAAGGGACAAGATTTGCCCGCTCCAACCCTATTGGAAAAAGAATTAGAAAGCATTAATCATGGGTAATCAAGATTATTTAGCACTCATAAAGAAACATATTTCGATTGATTTAACGATCAGTCCAGAGGGACATATTTTGGTTGCCAGGGATCATTTGGTGAAAGTGATGGATTTTTTATGGAAAAATGAACAAACCTATTTTGATCAATTGTCTTGTTTGACGGGCATAGATTTGGGGGAAGAAAAGAATCAAATTCAGCTCATTTACCATTTAAATTCAATTCCTTATCAAAGACAAATAAGTCTTTTGGTGGAGGTTCCTAGGGAGGAACGAAAAAAAATGCCAACTGTTCCCTCTTTAACCAAAATTTGGAAGACGGCCGAATGGCATGAAAGGGAGGTATATGATTTGATAGGGGTTAATTTCAAAGGGCACCCGGATTTAAGAAGAATTTTATTGCCAGAGGATTGGGAGGG
>CAZXZK010000014.1:19752-24488 GCA_964645295.1 uncultured Cytophagales bacterium
ATGCCAACCATATATAGAACACTACAACAAACTCCAAGAACAAGAAAAATACCACGGAATAAAGGTCAAATTTTAAGAATTTTGGAAACGTATAAAAGACTTTTAGGTTATATTGGGTCAATTAAGAGGTATTTTATACCCTATTTCTTATTGGCCTTGTTTGGGTCAATTTTTGGAGTCTTGAATTTCTCTTTATTGATTCCATTATTAAACGTTTTATTTGAACAGGCGAGCCTTGAAACAGGAAAGGTCTATGCGGAATCGATTCCATTTGACTGGAGCATAGATTATTTTAAATATAGTTTTAATCATTATTTTTATCAATCATTAACAGAATTTGGAAAATTAGGGGCTCTTAAATTTGCCTGTTTGGCCATTTTAATGTCTGTTTTTTTATCCAATTTTTTCAAATATTTTGCTCAGCGGGTATTGGTTAGTTTGAGTGCTGAGATGATTTCAGAATTACGCTTAGCAGTTTTTAACAAGGCCATTCATTTGGATCTAGGTTATTTTACCGATCAGCGAAAGGGTCATTTGATGTCTCGGATTACCACGGATATTCAAGAAGTAGAAAATAGCATCGGTAAAGCCTTTGTGGCGCTATTCAAAGATTTATTTTCCCTCGTGGTTTTCTTTGTGTTTTTAGGGAATATGTCCATAGAGCTAACCCTATTTTCCCTTCTTATATTACCTTTATCCGGGGGGGCTATTGCCTTAATTACCCGAAAATTAAGGAGAGATTCAAAAAATGTTCAAGAGTATTTAGGAGGATTAATCAGTTTATTGGATGAGGTATTTGGGTCCATGCGCATCGTAAAATCTTTCCGGGCGGAAAATTGGATAATAGAAAAATTTAAACATGAGAATAATCGGTATAAATCCTCTTTTTTAAAAATGCGATATAGGCAAGAATTGACATCGCCAACTTCTGAGTTTTTAGGGGTTATTGTAGTAACGGGTATTTTGGTTTATGGAGGGAGTTTGGTATTAAGTGGGGATCAGGCTTTATCAGCCTCTACCTTTATTGCTTTTATTGCGACCTTTTCCCAGGTCATGAGACCTGCGAAATCCATGGCTGATGCCTTTAGTGGTATTCAAAGAGGTCTTGCCTCTGCAGATAGGGTGATGGAATTGATTGATTCCCCCGTAGAAATTCAGGTTATAGAACCTAAGATTCTCCTTGAGGAATTCAACCATAAGATAGAGTTTAAAAATTTAGGTTTTGAATATGTATCAGGACAAAAGGTATTAGAGGGAATTAATTTTGAATTGAAAAGGGGAAAGACGGTGGCTTTAGTTGGGACTTCGGGCAGTGGGAAGACCACCCTAGCAGATTTATTACCTCGATTTTACGATGCTAGTGAAGGTGAAATCTTGATTGATGGCATCAATATTAAACAGATTCCTTTGGAAAATCTTCGGGGATTAATGGGGATTGTTACGCAGGAATCCATCTTATTGAATGATTCAATTAAGGAAAATATTTTATTTGGTTCGGAAGGGAAAACAGAAAATTTAGAAAATGCAGTAAAGATTGCTTATGCCAAAGAAATTATTGATCAAAAAGAAGAGGGTTATGAGGCAAATGTTGGGGAAAGAGGCGGGAAATTATCGGGGGGGCAAAGACAAAGGATATCGATTGCGAGGGCCGTATTCAACGACCCACCCATCCTAATTTTGGATGAGGCCACCTCAGCTTTGGATAATGAATCGGAACATTTGGTTCAGAAGGCCTTGAATAATTTAATGAAAAATAAAACCGTTTTAGTCATTGCACATCGTTTAACCACTATTCAAAAGGCAGATGAAATTATTGTCCTGAAAAAAGGAAAGATAGTAGAAAGGGGGAATCATCAGGAATTAATGAAAATTGAAAATGGATTCTATCAAAAATTATACAATCAGCACCAAGAATTATAATTATATTGATAAATAATTGCGTATTATCTGTATTTATTAATATAAAACTATCTAAGAATTTTTTTCTTAATATGAATAGGGGTAATTTTGTAAAAACATTAGAAATTAATTAATAAATGGAAGAAGCATTACTTGCACAAAGAATTAAAGAATTAGAAGAATCTTCGACCTTGGGAATGACCAAGAAAGCAAGGGAACTAGCTACTCAAGGTCATAAAGTGATCAGTTTATCTGTAGGAGAGCCAGATTTTAAAACTCCTAATCATATTTGTGAAGCTGGTAAAAAAGCCATTGATGATGGATTTCATGGATATTCACCTGTTGCTGGTTATCCGGATTTAAGATTAGCCATTGCTAATAAATTAAAAAGAGACAGTAATTTAGAATGGGCATCAGAAAATATTGTTGTTTCTACAGGAGCAAAACATTCATTGGCCAATGTGATATCTGCCGTTGTTAACCCTGGCGAGGAGGTGATTATATTTTCTCCTTATTGGGTATCTTATTCAGAGATGGTGAAATTGGCAGAGGGGAAATCAGTTATTGTAGAGGGTGCTTTTGAAAATAATTTTAAAGTAAAGCCAGAGCAATTTGAAGCCGCGATAACCCCAAAAACAAAATTAGTGATGTTTGCTTCACCCAATAATCCTACTGGCTCTGTTTACACTGAATCAGAATTAAGAGAATTGGGAAGTATCGTGGCCAAGCATCCAAACATCTTAGTGATGGCGGATGAGATTTATGAATATATTAATTTTACCCAATCAGGTCATTTTTCTATTGGTTCAATTCCAGAAATTAAAGATCAAGTAATTACAATTAATGGAGTGGCCAAAGGACATGCCATGACAGGTTGGAGAATTGGATTCATGGCTGGTCCGAAATGGGTAGCCCAAGCAGTAGAGAAATTACAAGGTCAGGTAACTTCCGGTACTTGTTCAATTGCTCAGAAAGCAGCAGTAGCCGCCTTTACTGGTAGTTTAGAACATGCGATAGAAATGAAAGAAGCCTATGATAGAAGAAGAAAATTAGTCGTTTCTAAATTAAGAGAAATTCCAGGTTTTAAAGTAAATATGCCAGAAGGAGCTTTCTATGCCTTCCCAGATATTTCTTATTATTTTGGAAAATCCGATGGGAAAACAACGATTGAAAATTCAGATGATTTTTGCATGTGGTTATTAAATGAAGCATTCGTTGCAACTGTGGCCGGTTCTGGTTTCGGAGCGCCAAATTGTATGAGAATCTCCACTGCAGCGTCCGACGTTCAATTGGAAGAAGCTTGCGAGCGAATCGCCGAGGCTGTCAAAAAATTAAACTAAAATTTGGGGCTTTCGCCCCTTTTTTTTTTCTTTGAATTTTAACCCAATAATTTTATGGAAATTTTAGCCATTGGCATTTTTGTTCTAGGTTATTTAGCAATAATTTTTGAACACCCTATTCACATTAATAAATCCGCATCCGCCCTTTTAACAGGGATACTCATATGGGTATTAATCGCATTAAACCAAAGCCATTTTCATTTAGAAGAATTATCTGAACATTTAGCTGAGGCCTCTGAAATCCTCTTTTTCCTTTTAGGTGCTATGACCATCGTAGAACTCATTGATGCTCATCAAGGATTTCGAACGGTCTCTAAATTTATAAAAACCAAGAATCCGGTCTTATTGCTTTGGATTAGCTGTTTGGTGACCTTTTTCTTATCCGCTTTATTGGATAATTTAACCACTTCCATCGTAATGGTCACTTTGTTGAGAAAATTAATTTCCAATTCAGAATTAAGAAAATACTATGCTGGTATGATTATTATTGCAGCCAATGCAGGAGGAGCCTGGTCTCCCATTGGAGACGTAACGACTACGATGCTTTGGATTGGAGGACAAATCTCCGCTGTTGGGATTGTGAAATCCATTATTATTCCCTCTTTAATTTCCTTGTTTATTCCTTTATTTTTAGCTGGAAGGTTAGTGAAGAACGAAAAAATAGGGACTTCCATGAAAGAGGAACCTCAAAGCCCGAGAGAAGAAAAAGAAGGAAAAATTATTCTTGGGGTTGGGGTGGCAGGCTTTATTTCTGTACCAATTTTTAAAACTATCACCCATTTACCTCCTTACATGGGTATACTTCTCGTTTTGGGTATTGTATGGGTGATTGCAGAATTGATGCATAAAGGAAAAGAACCTGATCAAAAGAAGTTTGTCACGGTTGCGCATGCCCTAAGTAAAATTGATAGTCCGTCTATTTTATTTTTTTTAGGGATATTATTAGCCATTGGTGGTTTACAATATCTTGGTTATTTAAAAGAATTGGCACTTTTCTTAAATAGTCGTTTTGAGAACCTAGACATCATCATATTCCTTATTGGGATAGGATCTGCCATTGTGGATAATGTCCCTTTGGTAGCCGCAAGTATGGGTATGTATGATTTATCCACTTTCCCGATGGATCATCGAATTTGGGAATTTTTGGCCTATTGTGCAGGAACCGGTGGTTCTATTTTAATCATTGGATCTGCAGCCGGGGTGACTGTCATGGGTATGGAAAAAATCGATTTCATGTGGTATGCTAAAAAAATTGGCTGGTTAGCCTTTTTAGGTTATGCTGCCGGTGCTGCCTGGTATGTTTTTATGCATTAAAAATGATAGGAAATAGCCATGCCTCCCCCTTGTTGTAGGAGATATGGCTCATAAGATAAATGGCCATTCTTGTCGATTTTATCCATGATCTTGGGTAAGTGGCGGATGGCCATTTCAGTTGCAAATATTCCCATGGCTGCCCCACCAAGTATGTCTGAAACCCAATGTTCATGATTTCCCCAT
>CAZXZK010000014.1:24498-34326 GCA_964645295.1 uncultured Cytophagales bacterium
CTGAATAAACCTGTTGTAGTCGCAATTCCATAAGCCCCCACCTTTATCCAAGGTTTTCCTTTTCCAAATTCCCTGGCAATCAGGTGTGCCCCTACAAAAGCCAAAGAAGTATGGCCAGAAGGGAATGAATAATAATCAGCCTTATTCGGTCTTTCAATCTGGGCTAAAAACTTCATCCCTTTCGTTCCAACAAAATTAAAAATATTCGCTGTTAGAAAAATTTTTGAGGCCTCCATGATGGTTTTTTTATCGTAGGTTAAATTGGCCCCTAAATAAACTAATCCGGTTGAATACTGTAAATAATCTTCGAAGCTGGTCTGAAAATTGGAAAAATGTTTTTGATGAAATGTATTCTCTTTTTCTTTGAAATTTTCTGTTCCGATAGCAATGGCTCCACCCGTTAAAACCAAGGGTGCAACCCACCAAGTTTTTGTATTTTCAAAAGGAGGGAAATTCTGTGCTTGGCTGTTTATGGGTTTAACCAATAAAAAAATGCTGAAACAAATAATTAAGAAAGCGCTATTTTTCATTTAATAATTCAAGTATGGTTTTTTCAAATTTTTCTGTCCAATCTTGGTAAAGAATGCCTGTGCCTGGTCCTGAAAACCCTGTTTCAATCTCTCTTACTCGTCCTTTTTTATCTAAAATGATGGTGGTCGGGTAACCGTTGATTGATTCTAATTCCGGTAAAACTGCCAAGGCACTTTCATTGGTTGGTTGGCCGGCTAATACAATAGGATAATGGATACCATTTCTTTGTCTGAAACGATTGATTTTTGGTCCGGATACTGTCATGTCTGTGGAATATTCAAAAGCAAGTCCTAACATTTCCAAGCCTTTCTCTTGGTGCTTATCGTAAAAGGGTGCCAAAAATTTTGATTCATCCATGCAATTAGGACACCAAGATCCCATTAATTCAATCACAACCACTTTGTTTTTAAATCGTTCATCTTGAAGTGAGATTATTTCTCCTTCCGGACTTGCCAATTTAAATCCTAGACTGGTAAAACCTGGCTTTAATTGGGTGATTAATTTTGAATCTGGAAGCCGCGCATTGTCATTTTTTATTCCTTTAAAGGTTCTAATTCCGTCAAATCCGGAATAAAAAACGCCTTCTATTTTATCTTCCAATACCTTAGATTTAAACAAATAAACTGAGCTTCCATCAAAATAACTTAAGAATAAACTATCGCCAGTATAATTCCCCTCTAAAAAGCGGTAATCTCCTGAGGTTTTTAGGAATGTACCGGTAATGGATTGATTTTTTTGTTTAAATATTCCGATACCCGGGCTCGGCATATCATCCCCTTCCCGATAAAAATCCGTTTGGTATTGCCCATTTAAGACAGGGGCCTGTTCGGCATAGCTTATGTCAAATCGTTTCCTTTCTCCCGCCCAAGCCTCTAGCGGAATGGTGCCAATGATTACTCCATTTCTTCTTTTTTCCCAATATCCCTTAATATGGCCAGCATCTTCTATATGGGCAATGATTTTTGAATCATATAAGTCAAATGGAATGATGAGGCTATCCGCTAAAATATAGGATTCACCATGAAAGAATTCCTCCTCCCCATTCACCATTTTTATATGAATACTTTTCGGATTAGACGAATTTTCAACCCAAAAATTAAAAGGGAGTGCCCCACCATGGCTGGCTAATTTTCCATTCCAATACCCCCCTCTCAACCGATCTTGTGAAAAACTTCCGAATGTAATTAGCAATAAGACTAGGAATAAATAGTTTTTTTTCATGTGGTAGTTGATGGATGTAATTTTAAAATTATTAGCGAAGTTAAAAAAAATAAAGCATCCTAAAAAGGATATTATTATTTGGAAGAAAATCTCTAATTTTATAATAATGAATTCCTATCATATTTCTGTCATGTTAAATGAATGTCTGGAGGGTCTTAAGATTCGGCCGGATGGTGTATATTTAGACGTTACATTCGGTGGCGGAGGCCACTCAAAAGCGATTTTAAATAAATTAGGCCCTCAGGGGAAATTGATTGCTTTTGATCAAGATTCTGACGCCATCGAAAACTCAAAAGATATCCAAGACGAACGGTTTACCATGATTCAAACCAATTTCAGACATTTGTCTAAGTATTTGCGTTTGTACGGTATTGAAAAAGTGGATGGAATATTGGCCGATTTCGGAGTTTCTTCCCACCATCTGGATGACCCCAGCCGAGGTTTTTCATTCCGGTTTGAGGGCCCTTTGGATATGCGAATGAACCAAGATTCCCCCCTCACGGCTGCCAAGGTTTTAAACGACTATTCCATGGAAGATCTGCATAAAATTTTTGGGATTTACGGGGAAATAAAAAACGCCAAAACCCTCGCCCAAGCCGTTGTTCAAAATAGAAATATCCAACCTTTTGAAACAACCAATCATTTTAGAGAGCTCCTGAATGCTTTGGCGCCGAAATTTAAAGAATTCAAGTATTTTGCCCAAGCATTTCAAGCCATACGAATAGAAGTAAACGAAGAATTAAAAGTAATCGAAGAATTTCTGCTCCAAGCACCAGATATCTTGACAAAAAATGGTAGATTGTGTATCTTAACTTTTCATTCTTTAGAAGATCGTTTAGTAAAGAATTTTTTTAAATCAGGGGATTTTCAAGGAAGAGAGAAAAAAGATTTATACGGGAATAATTTAAGACCCTTAAACCCCGTTAATCGAAAACCAATTTTGGCTTCCGAGGAAGAATTAAAATTAAATACGCGCTCCCGAAGTGCAAAATTAAGAATAGCTGAACCCAATTCTATTCATGGCTAGATTAAATGACGATATAGGATCTAAACCCAAAAAAGGAATCATTGATTCTATTTTTAATTTGGATTATTTTACCAAAGGAGAATTGCCCGTCAATTGGGTAGTCCGGATCATTTTCGTTGCCATTGCGATCTTAATTTATATCTATTATACCTTGGTTGGTGATGGAAGAATTCATCAAATATCCAAAAAGAATAAAGAATTAGAAGAAATAAAAGCTGACTATACGACTCGTAAAGCGGAATTAATGGAATTGAGCCGGCAGAGTTATTTGGCTGATCAAATGGCTCAATTTGGAATCGGTTTAAGTCAGATTCCTCCCACAAAAATTGAAGTAAAGGATAAAGATATTATTGAATAACTATGGCAAAACTTCGTTCAACCAATAATAAAAGAGGCAATATTCGTCAGGAAATCACTTCCCGGTTTTTTCGGTTTTTCTTAGTTATGACCCTGATGGGGGTTGTCTTATTGTTCATGGAATATCGTATTATTTTTGTTCGAGGAGATGAATTAAGAGAAGAAGCAAAAAATACCTATATCAAAGAACGATCCGTGCAAGCGCCGAGAGGCAATATCTATTCCGAAGATGGAAGTTTATTAGCCACATCCTTACCAAAATATCGATTGGGAATGGACCCTTCGGTTTTCTCTCGATCAAAAGATGGAGAAGCCTTTTTTAAGAAAAATATTGATGGTTTAGCAAAGGCTTTGGCTGATTTTTACAAAGATCATTCCGCTTCCTATTATAAAAACCGCATACTCTCCGCCAAAAATAAAAATCGACATTATGTCTTAATCAATAATCGTTTATTGGATTACCAACAACGTAAAAAGGTGATGAACTTCCCCATTTTCAAGGAATATAATCATAACCCGATGCGTACCGGATTGGTTTTTGATCAGTTTAATGTTCGATATGCTCCATTCGGACAATTGGCTTACCGGACGATAGGGTATAAAAAAGATAAGGTGGCCGTTGGTTTAGAGGGGAGCTTTGATCGAGAATTGGCTGGAACCCCCGGGAGAGGTTTATTCGAAAAAATGGATCAAAATACTTGGAGACCCATGGAAGCAGGAACCGAACATGTTCCCATTCCTGGCTATGATTTAAAAACCACCATCGATATCAATATGCAGGATATGGTGGAATCCGCTTTGATGAGAGCCCTAGAAAATTATAAAGGGGAATATGCGACAGCTATTGTGATGGAAACCAAAACAGGAAAAATCAAGGCTATTTCCAATTTATCCGCCGATCCGAATTCTCCTAGAGGATATTCTGAATTTTCCAATCATGCCATTTCAACCCCCAATGACCCCGGTTCCGTATTTAAAATCCCTTCCATGATGGCGATTTTGGAAGAAATGGATTATGATTTGGATAAAATTGTTGATGTAGGCCCTTCCAGAGCAAGTTTTTATGGCAGAACCATGACGGACTCCCATCCGATGGGAACGGTTAAATTAAGGCAAATTATTGAGAGTTCTTCCAATATTGGTACCATGAAATTGATGCAAACTGCTTTTGAACATCAACCAACAAAATGGTATGAATATTTAAAAAAATACCATTTAATAGAAGATATTGATTTTCAAATTAAATCCCCCAATTCAAAACCCAATTTCCCGACCCCAGACAAATGGGATCGCCTACAATTATTATGGTCTTCGATTGGCTATTCCTCTGGATATATCCCCTTGCAATTATTATCCTTTTACAATGCCATTGCCAATGACGGCTACTGGATTCAGCCAATCATTGTGGAATCAGCCATGGCCGGAGGAGAAGTGAAAATTGATTATCTAAAATCTCAGGTAATAGATTCGGATAGAATTTGTACGAAAAAAACCTTGATGAAAATTCAAGAAATGTTGGAAGGTGTGGTGCAAAACGGAACGGGTAATAATATAAAAAATGCCTATTATGGAATAGCTGGGAAAACTGGTACCGCCCAACGGTTGGTCAATGGAAAATATATTAAAGGGGTATATTATACCTCTTTCATCGGATATTTTCCTGCTAAAAATCCGCGCTATACCATGTTGGTCGCCTTAGATAACCCCCAAGGAAATTCGGAAGCAACCTATGCTAGACAAGTGGTTAATCCAGTTTTTAAAGAAATTGCCGATCGAATTTATGCCAGAGATGTCAATTTACAAATCAGTTTGAATAAGGTTCTACCAGATTCTCTTAATAAAGATCAAGTGAAGGAAGTATTAGCACCCAAAGATCAAATGATTTTATTGGAAAATTTGAATCTTCCGGAACACCAAGAAGACGGCTCATGGATTGTCTTCGAAAAGAAAAAAAATGAAGTCTCTAAACAGGTTTTGAAAAACCCCGTAAAAACAGTTCCTAATGTGGTAGGAATGAATCTAAGAGATGCCATTTATATATTGGAAAATAGAGACATTAAAGTCTATGCGAGTGGTTATGGAAAAGTGAAAAGCCAGTCTGTAGAACCAGGTGCACTTATTGAAAAAAATATGAAGGTTGAATTAACCTTAAATGAATGATGAAATCCCTGCATTCCCTTATTCCCCAAAACCTGATTCTTCATCAAGAAGGAGAAAATCTACCCATTGAAGAATTATGCTTTGACTCCAGAAAAGCCAAAAATGGTTCCTTGTTTTTTGCTATTCCCGGAACCAAGGTGGATGGGCATGATTTTATCCAACAAGTTATGGAAGCTGGCTGCCAGGCCATTGTCCTTGAAAAAATCCCAGAAATTCCTGTTGGAATGGCCATCATTCAGGTGAAAGATTCTGCAGAAGCCATGGGTCATGCTGCCTCTCTTTTTTTTGATGAGCCCTCCAAAAAAATTAAATTAATCGGTATTACAGGAACGAATGGTAAAACGACGACCGTCACCCTTTTATTCAACCTCTTTAAAAATTTAGGATTTAAATCGGGTCTATTATCCACCATTGAAAATAAAATTCAAGATACCATAATTCCTGCTACGCATACCACACCGGATGCCATTCAACTAAACCAATTATTGAACCGAATGGTCGAGGAAGATTGTGAATATGCTTTTATGGAGGTTAGTTCTCATTCCGTGGTGCAGCATCGTATTTCTGGCTTGAATTTTACCGGTGCGATTTTTTCCAATATTACCAGAGATCATCTGGATTTTCACGGAACATTTGATAATTATATTAAAGCGAAAAAAGGTTTCTTCGATCAATTATCTAGTAAGGCCTGGGCCCTGGTGAATATCGATGATAAAAATGGGAAAGTGATGCTTCAAAACACCCGGGCGAAAAAAAATCATTTTTCTTTTTTTCATCCGGCTGAATTTAAAGGAAAATTAAAAAATAATTCCCTAGAGGGCCTTGAACTGGATTTTGATGGGGCGAGTTTTCATGCCAGACTCATAGGGGAATTCAATGCCTATAATTTATTGGCGATCTATTCAACTGCGCGATTAATGGGAATTCCCAAGGAAGATTTATTGATTGAATTGTCTCGATTAGGGAATGCCCCTGGCAGATTTGAACTTATCCGGGGGAATAGCCTCATGGCCATTGTAGATTATGCCCATACTCCTGATGCCCTCGAAAATGTCTTGAAAACCATTAAGGCCGTAAAAGGAAAGAACCAACGGGTTTTAACCCTTGTTGGTTGTGGAGGTAATCGAGACAAGGGAAAAAGACCCATGATGGCCAAAATCGCTTGTCAGTATTCAGACTTTTCTGTATTTACTTCGGATAATCCGCGAAATGAAGATCCAGACCAGATTTTATTAGACATGGTGCAAGGCTTGGATAAAAAGGAATTAACCAAAGTGAAAAAAATTGTGGATCGGGGAGAGGCTATTCAATGGGCCATTCAAGTTTGGGCCGAAAAAAACGATCTTGTTTTGGTGGCAGGGAAAGGGCATGAAGATTATCAAATCATTCAAGGAGAAAAAATTCTTTTTGATGATCGAGAGGAAGTAAGAAAATTCTTGTTGACTGACTAGATATTGTTAAATTTGTAAATATTTCAAAAAAATCGCTGGATGCTATATTATTTATTCGACTATTTAGATAAAGAATTTAATCTTGTTGGGGCGGGGGTTTTTCAATTCATCACTTTTCGAGCAATTGCAGCGATTATCCTATCTCTGATGATAGCGACTATTTGGGGTAAAATTGTCATTCGAAAATTACAATTATTACAAATTGGCGAAGAGATTCGCGATCTTGGTTTGGAGGGCCAAATGGCTAAAAAAGGAACTCCTACCATGGGTGGAATCATCATCCTGCTTTCCCTGATCATTCCTACCTTATTGTTTGCGAAATTAAGCAATATCTATATCATCTTATTGATTATTGCAGCCATTTGGCTAGGTTTAGTAGGTTTTCTAGACGATTATATCAAGGTATTTAAAAAGAATAAAGACGGACTTTCCGGGCGATTTAAGATTGTAGGACAAATCATTTTAGGCATCATCGTCGGATCGGTCATGTATTTTAATGAGTATGTTAAGATTCGTGTTTATGAAAAAGCTGAAATGGTGGGGGGAAAGATGGTACAAGGATTTCATGATTCTAAATCCTTAGAAACCACCTTACCTTTTATCAAAGACAATCAGTTTAATTATAATTGGTTGCTGCCAGATTTTATTCCAAACGATTATGTTTGGTTGGTTTATATTTTCATTGTTACCTTTATCATCATTGCTGTATCGAATGGAGCCAATATTACCGATGGATTAGATGGATTGGCAGCGGGGACATCTGTGATCATCGGAATTGTCTTAGCCATTTTGGCCTATGTATCTGGAAATAAAGTTATTTCAGAATATTTGAATGTCATGTTCATCCCTGAATCGGGGGAGCTCGCCGTCTTTTGTGCGGCTTTTGTGGGTGCTTGTGTGGGCTTTTTATGGTATAATACCTATCCGGCGCAGGTATTTATGGGCGATACCGGGTCTTTGATGTTGGGGGGAGTGATTGCCACCTTGGCCATTGTGATCAGGAAAGAATTTTTAATACCGGTATTATGCGGTATTTTTTTAATAGAGAATTTATCTGTGATGATCCAGGTGGCCTATTTTAAATATACGAAAAAGAAATATGGTGAAGGCAGGCGGATATTTTTAATGTCGCCATTGCATCATCATTATCAAAAGAAAAATTTCCATGAGGCAAAGATTGTGACAAGATTCTGGATTATCGGGATATTGTTGGGCGTCATCACCTTAGTTACCTTAAAACTTCGTTAAAATTGAATTCAATAAGTTTAAAACCAATCGATAAAAGCTTTGATTTAGCTATACCCTTGCCCTCGTCGAAATCTGAAAGCAATAGAGCTTTAATCATCAATGCCTTATCGGGTGCAGACATTTCCAATTTATCTAATTTGGCGGAGGCGAGAGATACGCAAACGATGATCCGATTATTAGCAGAAAATGGGCTAGAGGCAGATGTATTAGATGCCGGAACCACCATGCGTTTTTTAACGGGCTATTATGCCATTACTGGTACGCAGAAGCGTATGACTGGAACGCCAAGGATGTGTGAGAGGCCGATTGGAATATTAGTAGATGCTTTACGATTTTTAGGGGCGAATATTGAATATGAAAATAAGGAAGGCTATCCGCCGCTATTATTAAAGGGTTTTAAATATTCAGGGAATAAGCATTTAACCATTCGGGGAGATGTATCTTCACAGTTTATTTCTTCGGTTTTGATGTTATCGCCCTTATTGCCGGAGGGGATTGAATTGGAAATCACTGGGGAATTAGGATCTAGGCCATATATTGAAATGACCTTAGCGCAGATGGCACATTTTGGGATTGAATTTGAAGTGGATTGGAAGAATGCCATGATAAGAATACCGCATCAGGCATACAAGCCTCAGCCATTTGCGGTGGAGTCTGACTGGTCTGGGGCCTCCTATTGGTATTCGATAGTAGCATTATCACCATTCAAGGATTCCAAGTTGGAATTATTAGGATTGAAGGAGCAATCGTTGCAGGGGGATTCGGTGATTAAGCAAATCATGGAGCCGATGGGGGTGAAGAGTACTTATACGGGCAGGGGATATTTATTGGAGAAGGTGGATGCGCAGGAGGAGATGACCTGGGATTTCACGGATTGTCCGGATTTGGCGCAGACGATTTCTGTGGTGGCGGTGATGAAGGGGATTCATTTAAAGATGACTGGAATAGAATCTTTAAAGGTAAAGGAGACGGACCGTGTAATGGCCTTGCAGCATGAATTAAAGAAATTGGGAGGGGAATTAGTGGAATTGGAGAAGAATCATTTATACGAGGTAAATTCTTATGGAATACCAAAAGAATTGAAGGCGATAGAGACTTACGATGACCACCGGATGGCAATGGCTTTTGCACCCGTGAGTTTAATCAAGGAAATCACGATCTTAGAGCCGGGGGTAGTTGCCAAGTCTTATCCAAGTTTTTGGAAGCACTTTGAGTTAGTGAAGAGGGAATAGGGAAGAGGGAATAGTGAAGAGGGAAGAGGGAAGAGGGAATAGGGAAGAGTGAAGAGGGAAGAGTGAAGAGGGAAGAGGGAAGAGTGGCAGCCGGGCTGTTTCAAATTTTTTTCCTCCAAGTTTGTTTTTTAAATAATATCATTAATTTTATAAAAAATAGCCACTATAAACTCCTACCACTATGAAAAAAGCGTCCGACAGCGCGAGGAAATAATATACAAAGACTAGAGGAATAATATTTTTTTTGAAAAATTTTCACCTATTTTATTCCAATACTATTCGTATTTGTATTTTTTGGGGAATTTTTAACAGTTGAAATAAGCTTGATTTTAATATTTAAGAAAATAAACCTATAGGTTGATTTTATGAAAATAGTTCGTATCTTTGCAGACCAATTACACTTGTTTGCTTTTCACTTTGAAGACGAGAAGATGAATGAGTTGAAAAGATTATTAACCTTATGGAACAATACAGAATACTTATATAGGTTTGTTACGGACAACAAATCAGATATACCAAAGGATGTCCTAATACCTACGTTAGTTTCACAACTTATTGAAGATGCAAATAATATTGACGACGAAATTTTTGAAATTTCTAT
>CAZXZK010000015.1:0-13293 GCA_964645295.1 uncultured Cytophagales bacterium
GATCCCATTTGATAATTTCAAGGCGAGTGGATTGAACTTCCAAATGAGAACCTTGCACTATGGGAATTCTCAGACTTATGGTTTGTCTAATTCCCCTTGGAATGGGTTCTGTACGTATGCCGATTTTTACAATACCTTTGATTCGAACGATAAGCGTTCTGCCATGTGGTTGGTGGGTCAGCAATATGCTGCTGATGGAACTCCTTTAAGAGATGGAAATGGGGCATTATTATCATTTGAGCCATTATTTCCTAAGGATAGGATGACTTCAGCTGACCCAGAATTCCAGAGAGCTGGTGCTCGTTCTCAAAAATATGAGATACAGAGAAATAATCCGAATGGAGACCAGTCGAATGACTATGTGGTATTCCGTTTGGCAGATGCCATCATGATGCGTGCGGAAGCGGCCTTCCAATTAGGAAAAACAGCGGAAGCATTAGCTGACGTGAATACGATTCGTACTCGATCGGGAATTGAGCCATTATCATCTATTACCTTGATGGATATTTATGATGAGCGTGGTAGAGAATTTGCCTGGGAAGGATGGAGAAGAAATGATATGATTCGTTTTGGAACTTTCTCTCAATCACGTAAATTCATGAACATAACAGATAAGACAAGAGAATTATTCCCAATTCCACAACCTCGTTTAGATGCAAATCCAAACTTGGTTCAGAATCCAGGATATTGATAATTTTTTAAAGTTTTTTTTAAAAGAGGCATGAAATTCATGCCTCTTTTTTTATATTTTTGCTTCAAAATTTGTTAATCAAAAAAAAATAATTCAATTTTAAAAAAAAATTACTAGAACAGTATAGAAAACCTAAACCACTAAAAATCAGATTTTCTTCCTGTTATATTATTCACCTAGCCAAGAAAGGAGGTCTATGAATTTTTGATCGATTTTGAATTTTTTACCTAATAACTAATTAAACAATTTTTATTTTATGAGAAATAATTTTTACCAACCACTAAAAAATTCTATTTTTTTAGTTTTAATTATGATGGTTTTGAGTACAACACTTGTCGCTCAGAATCGTATGGTCAATGGAACTATTACTGATATTGAAGGAAATGGTATACCTGGTGTTAGTGTTCAAGTAATAGGGACAACGACTGGAGCAGCGACGGACGCGGATGGAAATTTTCAAATTTCTGTTTCTTCTAATTCTGCTGTTCTTAAAATTTCTTCTGTAGGTTATCAAACTCAAGAGGTTGCTGTTAATAATCAATCTCGGATTTCTGTTCAATTGTCGGAAGATATTAGCCAATTATCAGAGGTGGTAGTGACAGGATATACCGTGGACAATAGACGTGAAACAGCAGGTTCTGTTTCCATTGTAAGTCCGAAGGATTTAGCAATACGTCCATCTGGAAACGTGGAGCAACAATTGCAAGGCCGTGTTGCAGGGGTAACTGTTATTACAAATGGGCAGCCTGGAACCACTTCTCAAATCCGTATTCGTGGATTTGGATCATTTGGTCCTTATGGATCCAATGCTCCTTTATATGTGGTAGATGGATTTCCTGTAGCTAATATAGATTTTTTAAATCCGGATGATATTGAAAATGTGACGGTATTAAAAGATGCTGCTGCTGCATCCATTTATGGTGCACGTGCGGCGAATGGAGTAATTATTTATACGACAAAAAAAGGTACAAAAGATTCAAAAAAATTATCTGTTTCGTATGATGCTCTTTATGGTGTGACAAACGCAGGTCCTGGTCAAAAAATGTTGAATCCGACGGATTTTGCTAATTGGACCTGGCAAGCTTATAAAAATTCAGGAATTACCCCAAATCACCCACAATTTGGTTCAGGTGCAACGCCAGTTATTCCAGATTATATCAATGTTGGAGGAAGATCCGGGGTAATTGGTTCAATTGATTTAGCTGCTGAAAAAGCCAAGTACAATATTGATCCGAATGTTGGGGCTATCTATCAAGTTGTAGCGGCAAATAAAGAAGGAACAGATTGGTATAAAGCAGTAACCCGTTCTGCACCAGTAACAAGACATACCTTAGGGTTTTCAGGTGGTGGACCTAGATCCAGGTTTTATTCTTCCATTGGATTGCAGGAAATAGATGGTATTTTAAAAAATAATACCTATAGACGTTATGATATCCGATTTAACTCTGAATTTGATGTATTAAAGAATGTAAGAATTGGTCAAAATCTTCAGATGACCTACCGTCAGGTACTTGGCTTGACAGGTGGAGATGGTGGTGCAGGGATTAGTGATGATGAAAATGATATTTTGCAAGCCTTTCGTATGCCTTCCATCATTCCAGTATATGATGAATTTGGAGGGTATGCGGGTACGGCAGCCAAAGGATTTAACAATCCGCGAAATCCCGTGGCCAATTTAGATGGATTAAAAGATAATCGATCTTTTAATGGCCAGGTTATAGGTAATATTTATGGGGAATGGGATATTATTCCAGGTTTAACCTTCCGTTCTTCGATCGGAGGATCTGGTGATAATAATTATTATTATTATTATACGAGACTTCAATATGAAAACTCTGAAAATAATTCTGCTTTTGGCTATGGAGAGGGGGGCGGTTTTTCTTATGCATGGACTTTAACGAATACGTTGGCTTATAAACATAAGTTTAATAAATTAAATGTTGATTTATTAGTGGGGCAAGAGGCCTTGAATAATGGGCAAGGTAGAAATATTTCCGGAACGGGTTTAAATCCTTTTTCTACTTCACCTGATTATATTACTTTATCGACTGTTGCAGCTTCTGGAAAGGTGGTAAATTCAAATTTATTCAAAGGAGTTAATTTTTATTCAATTTTTGGAAGAGCCAATTTGATTTGGGATGATAAGTATATTTTTTCAGCAGTAGTTCGTAGGGATGGGTCCTCCCGTTTTGGTGCAAATAATCGTTATGGAGTATTTCCTGCTTTTTCAGGAGCTTGGAGAGTTTCGTCTGAACCATTTATGAGGGATATTCCATGGGTATCGGATTTGAAATTAAGAGGAGGTTATGGAACTATGGGTAATTCCAATGCTGTGGATCCAAATAACCAATATTCGCTATTTAGAACCTTAATTTCTCGTTCTGTTTACGATATCAATGGATCTAATTCCTCTACTGCTGAGGGATATTATCGTTATAGAATTGGTAATCCTGATGCAAAATGGGAAACAGCTGTAACGAAAAATATCGGGTTTGATGGAACATTTTTAAATGGACGATTGGATGTTGTATTGGATGTTTGGCAAAAGGATACAGAAGATTTATTACTTCAATTAGATATTCCTGCTACGAATGGGTTTGATGGAACACCTCCAGCGGTCAATATTGGTTCTATGCGAAACAGTGGAATTGATATTTTAGTATCTGGAAAGGGGAATATTACCAAAGATTTAGATTATAAATTGACCTTTACTGGTGGTACTTTAAAGAATGAAATTACGGGTATTGCGGATGGTTTAACCTATATTCCAGGAATTAACCCGGGGTATAGAGGATTATTCCCTATAAGAAATCAATTGGGTCATTCTATTTCCTCATTCTATGGTTACCAAGTGATAGGTTTATTCCAAACAGCGGATGAGGTAGCTTCTGCACCTACGCAAACTGGTGCTGCTCCAGGACGTTTCCGCTATGCTGATATTAATGGGGATAATAAAATTACGGATGCGGATAGAACCTATTTAGGATCACCAGTACCTAAATTTACCGGAGGTTTAACCTTAGAATTGACTTATAAGCAAATTGATTTTACTGCTCAATTAAATGGATTTTTTGGAAATAAAATCTTTAATGCATCCAAATGGTTCACGGATTTCTTCCCTTCCTTCCAAGGAGCTGCTATTTCAGAGAGGGTAAAACAATCTTGGACGCCAGGCAATACATCTGCAACTATTCCAATATTTGAAACGGCCACCAATTTATCAACCAATCAGGTCGCAAATTCTTTCTACATCGAAAATGGGGATTATGTTAGATTCCAGACTCTTGGTTTAGGTTATTCATTTGATGATTCCATTTTACAAAAATTACGGATGACCAAATTAAGAGTTTATGCAAATTTGAATAATATTTTCACCCTGACCAATTACCAAGGATTAGATCCAGCAGTAGGTGGAAACGTGGATACGCAATTTGGTATTGATGTGGGTAATTACCCAGTAACTAGTTCATGGAATATCGGTCTTAATGTAGGTTTTTAATTTTAAACATTAAATAAGATGAAAAAAAATATCAAAAATATTGGAAAGAGAGCAACGGTGATTATTTCTCTCATTGCTTTAGGTTTCGCATGTAATGATAGCTTTTTAGAAATCCAACCTACAGGCGCGATTTCTGAGGCTCAATTAACTTCCAAAAAAGGAGTTGAAGGGGCTTTGATAGCTACATATTCAATGATTTCTGGTTCAGGAACCAGGATGGTTCATCCTTGGAATTGGGTTTGGGGTTCAATCAGAGGAGGGGATGCTAACAAAGGAACAGACCCAGGTGATTTTTCGGATATTAATCCAATTCAAACCTATACCTATTCTGCCACCCAAGGGGTAATCAATGATAATTATAGAGGTTTGTATGAAATTGTAGCAAGGGCAAATAATACTTTAAGATTGGTTGCCGCGAGTGAAGATGCTTCATTAACAGATTCGGATAAAAAAAGAATCATTGGGGAAGCGAAGTTCTTAAGAGCTCATGCGTATTTTTCATTAAAACGTAATTTTAATAATACCCCATTTGTTGATGAGACGCAAGATTTAGATCGTGTTAAAAATGATAAGGATCTTTGGCCATTAATTGAGGCAGATATGAAGGCTGCTGTTGAGAATTTACCGGAGACGCAATCTCAGGTAGGTAGAGCAAATAAATGGGCGGCAAGGGCTTATTTGGGTAAAATTTATTTATATCAGAAAAAATTTGCTGAAGCTAAAGCCGAATTTGATGCTGTAATTGCTAATGGAGTAACAAGTAATGGGGTAAAATATGCCTTATTACCAAAATTTGGGGACCTTTATAAAGCATCAAATGATAATAATTCTGAATCTATTTTTGCAGTTCAAGCTGCCGCCAATACTGGTTCTGTGAATAACGCGAATTCTGATGGAGATTTGAATTATCCCTATAATACTGGTCCAAATGGCCCAGGTAATTGTTGTGGGTTTTTCCAACCTTCTTTTGAATTAGGTAATTCTTATCGGACCTTTAACGGGCTTCCATTATTGGATAAGTCTTATAATCTTCCTGCGAATGCCTTAAAGACTGATATGGGATTAACCTCCGGCGATGCGTTTAGTCCTGATGCTGGCCCAGTTGATCCTCGCTTGGATTGGACTATTGGAAGAAGGGGAATTCCATATTTAGATTGGCAAGATCACCCAGGAGCTGCTTGGATAAGAAACCAGCCAAATGGAGGGCCTTATTCTCCAAAGAAATATTCTTATTATCGATCAGATAAAGGATCATTACAAGATAATTCTTCTTGGACTCCAGGTTATACTGCTTTGAATTATACAATCATTCGTTATGCAGATGTCTTGTTAATGGCTGCTGAATGTGAGGTAGAAGTAGGAAGTATTGAAAAGGCAAGAGAATATGTCAATATGGTAAGAATGCGTGCTTCAAATTCAGATGGTTTTGTAAAAAGGGATAATGGTTCCAATGCTGCAAATTATCAAATTTCTGCTTATGAATTAGATTTCACGAGTTATTCTGCCTTGATTCAGCAATCTTTGGGAGTTTCGATTTCACCAAAAGATTTGGCTCGTTTGGTTGTTCAATTTGAACGAAAATTAGAATTAGCGATGGAAGGACATCGTTTCTATGATTTGGTTCGTTGGGGAGTTGATCAAACAGAAATCAATCAATATTTAGCCTATGAAAATGGTGCAGGTCGTTTACCTAATACCTTACCAGGTTCTGGTGCTTATAAGGATTATCATAAATATTTGCCAATTCCTCAACCTCAATTGGATTTGGTGAATGTTGGGGGAGAGGTGTTAGTTACTCAAAACCCTGGATTTTGATTCCTAACAATATATTTCCATCAAAAAAGGCCCGAGAAATCGGGCTTTTTTGATGAATCAATATATTAATATTTTGAGTCGCCCAGGAATAAATTCATGGGTTAAATTAATTACTCTTCACTAAAGATCTACTGCCTCGCCGTAAGCGGCTTCAGTTGCTCCCTTGAATGCTTCGGAGATTGTTGGGTGAGGATGTACCGCTTTCATTACCTCATAAGCTGTACTTTCAAGTTTTCTAACGATCACGGCTTCAGCAATCATTTCAGTAACATTGTAGCCAATCATATGGCATCCTAATAATTCACCATATTTCGCATCATAAATAACCTTAATAAATCCATCTCTCGCCCCTGCTGCTGTTGCTTTTCCTGATGCTACAAAAGGGAATTTACCTACTTTAATCTCTAATCCAGCCTCTATTGCCTTCTTTTCAGTAAGACCAACTGAAGATATCTCAGGGGTACAATAAGTACATCCTGGAATATTTGAATAATCCAAGGCTTGTGTATGATGACCAGCAATTTTCTCTACACAGATGATACCTTCTGCCGATGCAACATGGGCAAGTGCAGGTCCTGGAGTTACATCACCTATCGCAAAGTATCCTGGAATATTTGTTTCATACCATTCATTCACAATAATCTTTCCTTTATCAACAATTATTCCTACTTCTTCTAAACCAATATTTTCAATATTTGCTACAACTCCGGCTGCAGATAAAACCACATCACATTCAATCGTCTGATTTCCATTCGGAGTTTTAACATCTACTTTGCAACCTTTTCCCTTAATATCTACTTTTTCAACAGAAGAATTGGTTAAGATCTCAATCCCCATTTTCTTATATTGTTTCGCTAATTCTTTTGATACATCTTCATCTTCTATTGGAACTACATTTGGTAGATATTCTACAATGGTAACCTTAGTTCCCATTGCTGCATAAACATAGGCAAATTCAACACCAATGGCTCCAGATCCTATTACAACCATTGATTTAGGTTGTTTTTCTAGGGACATTGCTTTTCTATATTCAATTACCTTTTCTCCATCTATGGGAATATTCGGTAATTGTCTTGCTCTTGCACCAGTGGCAACCATAATATTTTTTCCTTCTACTATTTCAGTCTTTCCATCAGCACCTGTTACCTCAATTTTCTTTCCTGGTTTCACCTTTCCTGTACCCATGATTACATCAATCTTATTTTTTTTCATTAAGAATTGAACACCTTTGGACATAGAATCAGCAACACTTCTTGAACGAGAAATTACTCCGGAAAAGTCAGCCTCAGCACCTTTTACATTGATTCCATAATCAGAAGCATGTTTAATGTATTCGAATACTTGTGCTGACTTCAAAAGGGCTTTAGTAGGAATACAACCCCAGTTTAAACAAATACCACCTAATGATTCTTTTTCAATGATAGCACATTTTAAGCCTAACTGCGAAGCTCTAATAGCTGCCACGTATCCACCCGGACCCGATCCTAAAACTACTAAATCGTATACTTGAGACATAATATTCTTATATTTTTTAAAGTGCAAATATAAGGCTAAAATAGCAAAGTCCCATTATTCAAAGAAAGGAATTCCTGGAGTAGCATATTTTTTCATTCCGTCTTCATTAATTTCTACGCCAATTCCTGGGCTATTTCTTACTTTAATGAAACCATTTTTTTCTACCATTTCTCCTTCAAAATTTACAATTTCTTTGAACATTGGATCTTTGTGGAAATAAATTTGCCATTCCATTATCATGAAATTTGGTACGGAAGCACAAACATGTGCACAAGCCATTGCACCTAAATAAGAGGCCACCATATGGGGTGCAAATGGAACATAGTATAAATTTGCCAAATTAGCAATTCTTTGACCCTCTCCTAACCCTCCACATTTTTGAAGGTCAGGCATGATGATATCCACCGCTCCAGTTTCTAGCAATGGTCTGAATCCATAGGCAAGATAATGATTTTCTCCAGCACATATTGGAGTTGAGGTAGAATCTGTAATTTTTTTGTATGCATCTGCATTTTCTGCAGGGACGGGTTCTTCAAGCCACATCAAATTTAAAGGTTCAAGCATTTTAGCAACCCTTTCACCTGTAATTGCGTCATATCTCCCGTGCATGTCTGCACAAATATCTATATATGGCCCAACTTCTTTTCTCGCTGCCTCCATTTGGTCAAACATTCTTTGTAATTCAGCAGGGCTGGCAGTCCAATTAAATTTATCATATTTATTAGGATCATTCCCTTGGTCTAAATCGAACTTAACGGCTGTAAAACCCATATCCACTGCTTCACGAGCAGCTTTTGCAAAATCCTCTGGTGCGGGTAATTTACTTTGGTAAAGGGCGGTATCCATATAAACTCGGACTTCATCACGAAATTTTCCGCCCAATAATTGATAAACGGGTACTCCTAATGCTTTCCCAGCAATATCCCAGAGTGCAGTCTCAATAGCAGTAAGTACAGCTACATACATTCCAGATTGAGCCCCTTCAAAGAATCCAAATTTTCTTAAAGATTCAAATAGCCGATTAACGTTTAAAGGATTTTGATTTTTAATTCTTTGTCCCAGCATTTTTACCAAATGATAGGTTCCTGGCGTAGCATCAACTCCCTCACCATGTCCGACAATATCTTGGTTGGTATAAATTTTAACAAAAAGGCTATGTCCGCCGCGGATATACCCGCATTTAATATCTGAAATTTTTAAATCGGATGGGGCAGAGCTTTTGGGGGCATTATTTAAGGCTGTTTCAAGTTCATTTGCATAGTTTGAAAAGGGCAAGCTTGCCATGGCAGTTGTTAAGGCTGCATTTTTAAAAAAATTTCTTCTTTTCATGATAATAGGTTTATTTACCAGGTTCTATTTTTTAATATCTCCTTGATTTGTTCAGGTTTAACAGGTAATTCATTAATATGGGCGTTTAACCATTGGGAAAAATCTTTCTCAATTTCTTCCGACCAACGGTTGTCGATTTGTCCGGCCGTGTAGATTTGTTCTCGAAGTCTTTGATGGCCAAACATATCTCTTAGTCGAACGATTTCTGAGACTTTTACGACTTCTTCTGCTAGGTGAGGGGGGATGAAAATCACACCACCTTCTCTACCCAAGACGATATCGCCGGGGAGAACGGTAGCTGCTCCAATTCGGGTAGGCTGATTAATTCCAACTAAGGTGGTATTTAGATCACCTTTTGGGTTATTTTGATGGTGAGAAGGATGATAGGAGCGGAAGAAAGAGGTGAAGCCGCCAATTTCTTTTAGTCCATTTAAATCTCTGATAGCTCCGTCGTAAACGATTCCATTACCAGTTTTGGTGAAGATGGAATTTCCAAGATTGTCGCCGACAGTCGGACCGTTTTCATAGGCTCCAAATTGGTCAACCACATAAACGTCTCTTGGTTGCAGTAACTCTAGTGCCCAGGTATTTTGGGATTTTATTCTACCGTCTTGATTATGCCCTTTTTGGTCAACAGCTACTTGGAGGTCGGGTCTTCCTGGTGTGAAGGTGGTGGTAAGGGCTCTTCCAACTAATACGGAATCTGGATTTATTAATTGCCAATTTCCTTCAAATTGGTGTTTATAATTATGGTTTCTAAGGACAGCCCAAGCTTCTTCTAATGTTACTCCTTTCATACGATCGAGAATTTCATCTGAAACTTTTGGTCTACCATCTGGGAATCGGTCACCTTTCCATTCTTGGGTGATTAATAATAAATAGTCCTTTGAAATTTCTTGTGCTTTTATGTTGAAAAAAGAGCATAATAAACTAAGGAGGAGAATGGATCTTCTCATAATTTTCATGTTTTATAGGTTTAGAATAATTTTTTCTTTGACTTAAATTTAATAAAAAATATTTATTTTTTGATTTTAATGAATTTACCAAGAAAGTTTTAGGAATTTATTTTACAATTAATTAAGGGAAAAAATAATGCCCCACCTCCCCTAATTGAAAATTATGATTTTGGTAGGATTAGGTCAATTTTTTTGCTTATAATTTTTATCCGTTTATTGGTATTTCTTTTATTGAATCCATCCGGAAGCTTATTTAATTCTGTTAGTTTAGGGGGAATTTAATTATCCTGGTTTATTTTGAGAAGGGTATGAAACAAATTGCTTGTGAAACTTCGGGGTTCATTTCTTATATTTGTGTAAAATTTTTAAAACATGACAAGAGACAGGTTTAATGACCTGAAAGCCAGAGTAGAGGCTTTAAGGAGGTATCTTTGACTACGACAAGAAGAAATATTCGATTTCAGAATTAGAGACAAAAACCTCTGATCCGGAATTTTGGAATAATCCGGAAAGGGCAGAATCGTTGATGAGGGAATTGAGGGGTTTACGTTTTTGGGTTGAGGGGATGGATGATTTGCACGCGAAATTAGGTGATTTAGAGACCATTTGGGAATTCTATGATTTAGGAGAAGCAAGTGAGGAAGAAGTGGATGAGGAAGGTGCCAAATTGCAGGAAGGTTTAGAGTCCATCGAATTTAGAAAAATGATGTCGAATGAAGGAGATGACTTAAATGCTGTTTTGGAAATAAACTCGGGAGCAGGAGGGACGGAATCTCAGGATTGGGTAAGCATGTTATTTCGAATGTATGTGATGTGGGCTGAAAAGAATGGCTTTAAAGTAAGAGAAATTGAACATAATGACGGAGATGTGGCAGGATTAAAATCGGTTGCTATTGAAGTAGTGGGAGAATATGCTTATGGAAATTTAAAAGGAGAAAATGGAGTTCATCGGTTGGTTCGGGTAAGTCCTTTCGATTCCAATGCCAGAAGACATACTTCTTTTGCCTCAGTATATGTGTATCCTATGATCGACGATTCTATTAAAATTGATGTTAATCCAGCGGATATTGAATGGGATACATTTCGTTCTGGTGGGGCTGGTGGACAAAACGTGAATAAAGTTGAAACAGCTGTTCGATTGAATCACAAGCCTTCGGGAATTGTTATAGCTTGTCAGCAAGAGCGATCCCAATTGCAAAACAAAGAGGTTGCTATTCGCTTATTGAAATCCAAATTATATCAAATTGAATTGGAAAAACGGTTGGCTGCTAGGGCTGAAGTGGAGGCTAGTAAGAAAAAAATTGAATGGGGTTCCCAAATTAGGTCCTACGTATTGGATGATAGACGTGTAAAAGATCATAGAACGAATTACCAGACCTCCAATACAGAAGCTGTTTTGGATGGGGAAATAAATGAATTTATAAAATCATATTTGATGTCATCTTAATTGAATAAATAAAAATTATCATTATATTTAAGAAAAATTATACTTAACCGTGATTAAACTAATTAGCAAAGGCCTTATTTGCCTATTTATTTCTTTTTTTTTCCTTTATCTTATTTATTCATTTCGGGTTGAAAAGACGGTAAATGATATGAGGCAAATTTGGGAAACCGATGCTTCAAATTATGTGATGGTGGATAATATTTCAATTCATTATCAAAAGTTTGGTTTGAAAAATGATTCTACAGTGATTGTATTTTTACCGTCTTATAATTTTTCAGGGTATATATTTGAAGAAATGGCCAAAGCTATTTCAAAAAGGAGAACCTGTATTGTCATTGATTTACCCAATACGGGCTTGTCAGAATCCTTTAAATCGAATAAGGAGAAAGATTTAATAAATTATGTGGAATTTTTAAATCGAATTTTCGAAGAATTGAGATTAGAGAAGGTATATTTGGTAGGTCAAGGTTTTGGTTCTGAATTGGCCATGAGTTATTCGATTTATTTTCCTGAAAAGGTTAAGAAAATGGTTTTAATTAATCCTTTAGGTCGACAAGAAATAAATAAAAATACAACGGCTTATTATAACCTTTTAAATAGTCCAATTCTGGGTGAAATACTGTATAATTTGAAACCGAATTTTTTGGTAAAAAAGTTTTATAAGGACTTGTTTTACAAAAATAATGGATATGTTCAAGAGAAATATGATCGGTTTATATCTGAATTTGACCGGTTTGGTTTTCAAAGGCGAATCCAATTTATTTTGGAGAATACCATGAATAATCGAGTGAATGATTATTCCTTAATACAAGTGCCCAGTTTATTGTTGGAATCTGAAAAAGGGTTTTATTATCGGAATTCTAAATTAGTTCAATATAAAAACGAAGCGCTTTTTTCAGATACCATGAGTTTAAAACAAGCAGGACAATTACCGATGATTACTTATCCAGAAAAATTGGGAAGAATCGTGGAATATTTTTTTTTCAAAAAGGTTGATTAGTTGAGTGGGGCCTTCGGACTAACTAATTTTCCTCCAATTAAGAAACTGATATTTACCATTAGGGTAAAAACAATTAAGGATTCATATTTTGAATATCCGTCTATTAGGCCAGGGAAAATAATTAAAAAACTACTTGCCACCAGGATTATTTTTACCAGATAATTTTCCCATTCTTTTTTTTCTTGATCGTTGTTTGCCAAATGAAGGAATTTAACAAAGCTTTTTGCTGAATAGTGATAAGCTTCTAAAATTAAGGCAATGGTTTTTGTCAATAAATTTTTCATAATTTTTTATTTTTTTCTATTGTAAAATTAGTTTTGTAAATTGCCAAAAAATGGCAATCTACTAAGAGATATGGAAGAGCGTTTAAAAAAAATCAATCAGTATTTTTTGGGTCGAAGAGTGCAAATGAATTATCAATCAATCAAAAATAATTTATGGAAAGAGGGGTTGATAGAGGAATATAGTTATCGTTCTTTCAATCGGGATATTCAATTTTTAAAAGAGCGATTAAATCTTCGATATCCAAGTTTAGAGGAGGAATTTGGAAATTTATTAAAATATTCTGTGTCGAATAAATCCTATTATTATATACGCGATGATATAAGTGCCTTTCCCAGTTTAAGTGAAACGGAGATGGGGGATATTGCCCAGGCAATATCGATGAATAAGCATTTATTTTTTGATGGTCTAGGGGAGGGGCTTATTAATAAATTAAAAGCTATTCAACTGGAAAATAATTTAAATAAATTTCAAAATTTTATTCGTTGGCCAACTATTCAGTTAATCAAGGATGGTAGCCGATCTGGAGAGGAATGGATTCATCCTTTAATGGAATCCATTATTCAAATGAAACCAATAAAACTTTCTCATAAGGGTTTGAAATCTGGATCTCGATTGAAAAAAATATTGGCGATCCCTTTAATGCTTAAAGAGTATAATAATGGGTGGTATACGGGTTGGTATTTGGTATTTCAACCTATTTCTTTTGATGATCGGCTTGTCCGATTGAATATGAGTGATTTATGGGTTTTTGCTTTG
>CAZXZK010000015.1:13303-17481 GCA_964645295.1 uncultured Cytophagales bacterium
ATATCAATTTGCCACAGGAATCATTTTCTCATATTATGGGTTTTTGCTTTGGATAGGATAAGAGGGATTGAAAGTATTGATCAAAAATTTTCTATTCGAATACCAGACGGGTTTAATCCCGCGGATTTTTTTAAAGATAATTTGGGGATATATCCCAAAGGTCACCAACTAAGACCTGAAAAAATAATCTTAAAAATTAGGGAAACTTCCTGGATAAAGATTTATCTTCAAAAATACCCTTTGCATGGAAGTCAGTCTATCAAGTTTATGAATTCAGATTATTTTTTGGTTGAATATTTATTGGAAATCAATACGGAATTAGAGAATTTTATTTGGGAGAATATCCGAGAAATAGAAGTTTTGGAACCGATTTATTTAAGGGAGGCTATCAAATTAGATTTAATTAAACTTGTATCTCTTTTAAATATCTAGTTTTTAGATGATCGTAAAAGGAATGTTTGTCGATACCCATAGAAGCTAGATTAGCGACGACTCCAGCGATCATAAATTGAAAAATCATGTTTTGAAGATCGGTCATTTCAATCACGAGGATGGCGGAGGTAAATGGGGTACGGGTGATACCAGTTAGAAAGGAAACCATTCCGATTAAAATTAGTAGATTTGATTCCTCGGCATTTAAACTTAAAATTTCAGAAAAGGCGGAACCAACAGAAGCCCCAGCCGCTAAAGCAGGTGCGAAAATTCCTCCAGAGGTTCCAGAGGTAAAGGATAATATCGGCCCGAATATTCGAATAAATGGTGTGTACCAAGTCTTGAATTTTTCTTCGGCAAAGAGTAATTCATTCATTAGTTCTTTTCCTGAACCGAAAATAGATCCTTCAATAAAAATTCCTATTGCAGCGAAAATTATCCCTAAAATTCCAAGATAAAGAATATGGTGCCAAGATTTTATTAAAGTCTTTTCTTTCCATGAAAATAGTTTTAAAATAATTTTACAGGAATAAGAGGCTATAATGCCTACCAAGGCGGCTGTTATAATTATATAGAAAAAACCTAAAAAAGAACCTGAATCTGCTTGTGGATAGCCCAGGTATAAATAGGGCCCTAAAATAGCTTGAGCAGTTAAACCTGCTATGATGACTGCAATGAATAAGGCCGATCTGAATTGGGAAATATGGACTTTGGTTAATTCTTCAACTGTAAATACAATTCCTCCAAGGGGGGTATTGAAGGCAGCTGCTAAACCGGCGGCAGCGCCCGTAATGATCATATTTCTTTGATTTATTTTGGGCCAAGATTTGGGTAAAATTGAATTTATTTGGTGAAAAATGGCTGCAGAAATTTGAATTGTTGGACCTTCTCTACCGATGGCTCCTCCTCCTAATACATGAAGAATACTGGAAATAATTTTAATTAAAATTATTTTTAAAGAAAGAAATTGATTGATTAAATTTTTCTTAGAAAATACTTCCAAGGAAGCCATCACTTGAGGAATTCCACTGCCACGAGAAAATTTAGCATATTTATCAACCACGAACCAAGAAAGAATAAAGCAGGTAGGGGATATTAAAAATAGCCAAAGACCAATGTGTTGAAATAAATATTGAAATACTTCTTCTCCTAGATTAAATAATTGAGCGTAAATGACGGCAACTAAACCTGCCATTGCGGAGGCAATCCAAAAAGGAATTGAAATTAAAATATTAAGTTTGAATTTTTCATTTGCTGAGCTATGGATGATTCCATCAAGTAAGATTTTGAATTCAGAAATGAATTTTTTCATTTTTTAGGATTGATCCCATTTAATATTTCGTAAAGAAATAGGATAATAGGTTAAAAGTTAATAACTTTTTTTCTTATAAAATAATTTAATCAAAATTAATTAATTCTCACCCAAATTACTATGAAAAGGAATGAATTTTTAAAATTAACAGGTTTAGGTGTAATGGCATTGACATTTTACAATTGTTCTAATGAACAAAAAATCTCCTTAAAGAATTGGGCAGGGAATTTTGAATTTTCTTCTACCGAAGTCTTAAAACCTAGCAATTTAGAGGAATTATTGAAAGCTTATCAAACTGATAGTCCATTAAAATCATTGGGTACGCGCCATTGTTTTAATCGGATTGCAGATACCCAACACGTGCATATTTCAACAGAGAATTTAAATAAGGTTTTAGAGATTGATGAAGAGAATTTGTTGGTTTGGGTTGAAGCGGGTATCAAATATGGAGATTTAGGCATAGCCTTAGAAGAAAAAGGATATGCTTTGCATAATTTAGCCTCTCTTCCTCATATTTCTGTGATGGGAGCAGTTTCTACGGGGACACACGGTAGTGGGGATAGGAATGGCAATTTGTCTTCTGCGGTAGAAGTTATTTCCATGATTATTCCAGGTGGAGAAATACGTGAATTTAAAAAGGGAGATCCAGAATTTGAGGGAGTGGTAGTCGGTTTAGGTGCTTTAGGAACTGTTTACAAATTGGCTCTAAAAATTCAGCCTACCTACCAGGTAGCCCAATTTTTATTTGAAAATCTACCCATGGAAGCATGTAAAGAACATTTTGATGAAATTTATCAATCCGGTTATTCAGTTTCTATGTTTACAACTTGGGAAAATAAATTAATTGATCAGGTATGGGTAAAAAGACGTCTAGATGAAGAATATGAAAATGATTTAAGCTCTTTTTGGGGGGCCACGCCTGCCACAAAAAATTTACATCCCTTAAAGGAAAATTCTCCTGTAAATTGTACAGAACAAATGGGCGTTCCGGGATCATGGTATGAAAGATTACCTCATTTTAAAATGGAATTTACACCTAGCAATGGAGAAGAATTACAGTCCGAATATTTTGTTCCTCGGGAGAATGCCTATGAGGTTCTAATGGAAATAGAAAAATTAAAAGAAATTATTCGGCCGGTTTTATTCGTATCTGAAATAAGAAGTATTCAGGCAGATAATTTTTGGATGAGTATGGCATCTGGGAGAGATTCTATTGCCTTTCATTTTACCTGGAAGCCAAAGACTTCTGAGGTGATGCAAGTTTTACCAGAATTAGAAAAAGTTTTAATGCCCTATCAGGTTCGTCCACATTGGGGGAAATTATTTACTATGGGTGAAGCAGAATTGAGAAATCACTATCCTAAATGGGATGATTTTAAAAATATTACACGTAAAATGGACCCTCAATCTATTTGTAAAAATGATTTCTTACTCAAGTTGAATTTATAAGTAGGTTATGGATTCTTAGTATGTTAAAATATGTGTATCATTTATTTTTATTATATTATGTACACACATTTTAATTATTTGAATTTGTTTTCAAAACTATTTTATCATGGATTCTCTAACGATTCATTTAATAATTCTTCAATTATTTTGTTTAATTGTCTTAATTAACAAACGAAAATTGAAATTAATTTCGTTTACAGAATTTAACACAATTGGTAATAAGTCATTTAATCCTAATCCACACACCACAAAAATTCTAAAGAAACTATTTAAAAATTCTGTTAAATCTGAATTAAACAGTTTGGAATTGAATGAATTTATTGAAATTGACACTAAGTCTTTCGATACACAACGGCAATATAGGGCAAGATTCATTCAAGAGTTTAATTTACTTTTAGAAAGAGAATTTAACATACCTTCTGCAATTACAAAAAAAGTAGATCCGCTTGATAAGCGATACTTTCTTTACACTTTTTCTCAATCAATTTTTAGAAGTCCTGAAATTCAAAAATTTTTCTCTAAATAATCAGGTAATGAAAAAAGGCTTATTTGTATTTTTTTTGATTTTTATTCAATCTTCCCTTGATGCCAAAAGTTTTTATTGGAGTGATTTGGGGCAGGGTGTTACTTTCCGTTGGGATTTTGATACCAATTTTTTAAGTAAAAAAATTTTTAATCAAAATGAATGGAAAAGAATCGGTGAATTCAAAATAAAGGATGAAATTTTAAAGGAAGAAAATCCTGATAAAATGGAATTAATTGAAGCGGGAGATCGTTTTTTTCTTATTGTTGATGGTACGGGTTTGGTTTATGAGTTATCGAATGATTTTTTAAACTTGGATAGGATTGATTATACGGTTTTCAGGGGATATAATCATGAATCCTTCACATTCTGGGATGGCAAGGAATTAAAAAATATTGGGGGGCTTCACGACGGTATCTATAATTTGGTTTTAACATTTTTTGATTTTTCTAAAAATGAGTG
>CAZXZK010000015.1:17491-22589 GCA_964645295.1 uncultured Cytophagales bacterium
CTTTGAGTATACGAGAAGGTTTTACTCAATATTATCCAACTGAAAATTCTTTATTCGTTTTTGATATTTTTAAAAATGATCAATATTATCAAACCTATGATAAAAAGGAATTTCATTTCTTTAAACTTAATTTGCAAGATTCCAATTGGGAAGATTTGGGAATTTTAAATAATGAGTTATTTACTCCTGGTAATGATTATAAAAATTGGGATACAGTTTGGTTAGGAGATTATTTTTTTATTAAAACTAATTATGGTAACATATATTTAATGGAAATTAGTTCGAATAAAATTTATGAAATTGATTTAGATTTCCCATTAAATAAATTTTCAAAAATTAGAAAAACTGAAGATGAATTTTTGTTTTTCCAATTCGATGCTGATTATAATTTAACAGATAAGTTTGTGATTCCAACGAATCTTCTATTGAACGATAAAAATTATCTTTCAAAAATATACAAATCTAAATTTATCGAGTTTAAATTTATTTATCTTATTTATTTAGTAGAAATAGTTTTGTTTTTATTAATACTATTTCAAGTTTATCAATTATCTAAGCTTTATTTGGGTAAAGGTTCTAAAAAAGTTGCCATTGGTGAGGTTATTGATGTCAACGAAAACATCCTTAATTTTTTAAAATATTTAAAATTAAATCAAGAAAAAGCCTTTTATACCACGAATGAATTAAATGAAATCATCAATTGTTCTAATAAAGCCTTTGATACACAAAGACAATATCGTTCTCGTTTTATCAATGAATTAGAAAGTTTTATTGAAGCAAAATTTGGTTTAACAGGAGCGATTATTCGGGTGCAAGATTTAGAGGATAAGCGATGTATAAATTATCAAATTCATGCTGATTTAATTAATAATTCATCCTTTAAAAAATATTTGGATGAATTAGACGAATTGTAAATTTTCATTAGAAAGTTTGATTTGCTTTCTTTTATAAGTATATTTTGAAAACTAAACTTTTTAACATAATGAAAATTAATTCTAATTCAAGAAGAGAATTTTTAAAGAAATCTGCTGTATTAGGTTCTATTATAGCTTTTCCATCGATTATTCCATCTGGTAGATTGGGTGCTGATAAGGTAAAGCTAGCCTGTATTGGTATCGGTAATCAGGGGGCTTCGGATATTCGTTCTCTTTATAAATCCGGCTATGCAGAAGTTGTTGCTTTGTGCGATGTGGATATGGGTGCTGAACATACGCAAGCCATTATGGGAATGTTCCCTAAGGCCAAGCGATTTCAAGATTTTAGAACGATGTTCGACGAGTTCTCAGGGAACTTTGAAGCGGTAACTATCGGGGTGCCAGATCACTCTCATTTTCCAATTACGATGCGAGCTTTGGCAGAAGGAAAACATGTTTATGTTGAAAAACCAATGGCTAGGACTTATCAGGAGGTAGATTTAATGATGAAGGCAGCTGCGAAAAATCCTAAACTTGTTACCCAGATGGGAAATCAAGGGCATTCTGGCCAAAATTATTTTCAATTTAAGGCTTGGAAAGAAGCTGGATTAATTAAAGACGTTACTGCTGTGACGGCCCATATGAATTCACCTAGGAGATGGCATGGTTGGGATCCAAACATGAAATCCTTCCCAGCTGCTGAAGCTATTCCTTCTACTTTAGATTGGGATGTATGGCATGGGGTTCGTCCGATCCATGATTATAATCATGATTTTATAAACGGACAATGGAGGTGTTGGTATGATTTTGGTATGGGTGCTTTGGGAGATTGGGGGGCGCATTTACTGGATACCGTTCATCAATTTTTAGAATTAGGTTTACCATATGAGATTAATATGAAGAAGGCGAGTGGCCATAATGAGTTTTTCTATCCCTTCTCTTCCACCATTGAATTTAAATTTCCAGAAAGAGGGGATATGCCTCCAGTTGATATTACCTGGTATGATGGAATTGATAATTTGCCTCCAATTCCTTCAGACTATGGAAATGTAGAATTAGATCCCAATATTCCTCCTGCAAGTAATGGAGCAATAAAACCTTCCAAATTAAATCCTGGTAAAATTATTTATTCAAAAGAATTAAGTTTCAAAGGCGGTTCTCATTCATCTACCCTAAGTGTGATAGGTGAAAAAGCCAATTCGGTGAACTATCCAGATGTTCCAGAAAGTCCTTCCGATCATTACGCAAATTATTTATTATCCTGTATGGGAAAAGAAGAAACACGTTCTCCATTCCATATTGCAGGTCCTTTATCTCAGATTTTCTGTTTAGGCGTATTGGCCCAGCGATTGAATACCGATCTTAAGTTTGATCGTAAAAAGGAAGAGATTACCAATAATAAATTAGCCAATCAATTATTAACTGGCGAACCTCCAAGAAAAGGTTGGGAAGAATATTATCAACTATGAACCGGCAGCCGCTGCCCAAAGTTCAAAACTCATAGTTCATAGTTCTCAATAGTTCTTCTTTCATTTTTTCTGCTAGTCTTGTATTTGTTTCTATTAAATTAGTTTTTTCCTCAGGGTCATTGATTAAATCATATAATTGATCCTGAGGATTATTTCCTAATTCAATGTCTACAAAGGCATTGTATTTTGCTCCTTTTCCTCCTAAAATAAATTTATAATTTACTGTTGTTAAGGATAAAGAACCCGCGTATTCAATTAAGGATTCTCGTCCTTGAGAGGTTTTTCCTAGCCAAGCCTCTAATTGGTTTTCTGAGTCTGGTGCTGAAATTTTATCATAATTTACCTTTACTAAATTGGCCATATTGGCTAATAAATCAACTTGAGAAACGAGGGCATTAGATTCTTTATAGAATTTTTGATTGGGGGCTTTCACTAGCATTGGAACGCGTGTCCCGGCCTCAAAATTCGAATATTTTCCTCCTCTTAAAATTCCTGCTGGCCTATGATTTTGAATATTTTCTTTGGAGAGGTCATGGTATCCATCGTCTACAACTGGGCCATTATCAGAGGTAAAAACGATCATGGTATTATTGTATAAATCTTTTTCTTTTAAGATTGAAATTAATTTTCCTACCGTTGCATCTAATTCAAGTAGAGCATCGCCTCGATTTCCCAGCCCTGATTTACCTAAAAATTCCTCATTTGGCAGTCGGGGGACATGGATATCATGAGTGGAGAAATAAAGGAAGAAGGGGCTTTTTGTTTGATCAATAAATTTTTCTGCTTGTTTTTCAAGTTCATGAGCCATTTCTTCATCATCCCATATGGCTGCTTTTCCTCCGGTCATCCAACCGATTCTTCCTACGCCATTTATGATGGTATTGTCATGTCCGTGGGAATGAACCATTCTAAGTAATTCAGGGTTTTCTTTTCCAGTTGGCAAATTGCCAATTTTTTCAACATAATTAACGGTTATTGGATCATTTGGATCTAAGTTGACTACTTGACCATTTTCTACATAAACGGTAGGAACTCTATCGCCAGTAGCAGGAATCAAAAATGAATAATCAAAACCAATTTCGTTTGGGGAATGCGTAATTTTTTGGTTCCAATTGGGTCCGCCTTCGCCGCCTAATCCCAGATGCCATTTTCCAATGACTGCAGTCTGATAACCGGCTTTTTTCAAGATGGAAGCGACGGTTTGAGTTCCTGCTGGCAATAAGGCTGCAGCATTCCCAGCGGCCACGCCGGATCCTTTTTTTCTAAAAGCATATTCCCCTTTTAAAAGAGAATACCGAGATGGAGTACAGGTAGCAGAACTTGCATAAGCTCGATTGAATTTAGTTGAGTGATTTGCAAGAGCATCTATATTGGGTGTTTTTATGGTTGTTGCTCCATAACAGCCTAAATCTCCGTAACCGAGATCATCCACATAGATGAATAAGATATTTGGATTCTGAGAATAATTAAAAAAGGGGAAAGTTAAAATCCCTAGTAATAGAATAAATTTTTTCATAATTAGTACGATTTTACACATCTAAATCCAGTATGATTTAAGCCAGTATCCGGACTAGATTTCATTCTTGCCGAGCACCGATAAGATGCACAATAGGTTTCGTTGCATAAAAAAGAGCCGCCTCTCATGACTTTTTTTGGGATAAAGGGTTCGTCTGGGTCATAACTGGAAGAAGGGCCTTTTGGGTTAACTGCAATTTCAAAATTTTCTTTTAAATACTGATAATAATTAGAATGGTAATTATCCTCCACCCATTCCCAAACATTTCCCGCCATATCATATAAACCATAACCATTGGCTTGATAGGATTTTACTGGGGCCGTTCCCATGGCAAAACCATCTTCACCTGTATCAGAAACTGGGAAAGTTCCTTCCCAAGTATTGGCTTTTTCTTTTTTTTCAGTTAGGAGTTCATTTCCCCAAGGATAAACTTGATCATTTAGGCCGCCTCTTGATGCCCATTCCCATTCTGCTTCTGTTGGTAATCTTTTACCTTGCCATTTGCAAAAGGCTTTTGCATCCTCCCAGGCAATTTGTACGACGGGGTGATTTTCTTTTCCTTCGAGGTTAGAATTTGGTCCTGAGGGATGTTTCCAATCTGCCCCTTGAATGAATTCCCACCATTGCGAATAATCATTTAAATTGACTACTCTGGTGGTAGGAGTAAAAACAAGAGAACTAGGAGCTAAGAGTTCGTCAGCTGGTTTTGGAGTGCCTTCTGGTAATTGTTTTTTTAATTCCTCCCAATCAATGGGCTTTTCTGCAATACTTTTATAATTGGTGGCTTTTACAAATTCGGAAAAAGCTTTATTGGTAACCTCTGTGATGTCCATGTAAAACCCATCTACTTTTACCATATGAAGTGGATATTCATCAGTTCTACCCTCTTCATTTACTGAACCCATATTAAAAGTTCCCGCAGGAATTTCTACCATATTTTGGGGTTTATTGGCTGATTCTTTTGTTAAAATAGGTTTTGGATTGGTTGAATTTGCAGCAATTAGGAATCTTTTGGTAGGAACTGGTACATGGCAAGAGGCCATATTATTGTCTAGTTTTTGTGCGAAAAGGCCAATGGTAGTTAAGAAAAATAGGATTACAGAAAATAATTTCATTTTTCAATTTAATTCGTTTTTTTTTAATAATCAAAAAAATAGTGTGAGGAAAATGTTCCCCACACTAAATCGGATAGTTTTATC
>CAZXZK010000015.1:22689-33568 GCA_964645295.1 uncultured Cytophagales bacterium
AATAAAATTCTCAAATTATCAATCTTTTCATAGCAATAATCAGTATTTTGAATTGGTAGGTTCATAATAGATTTTTATTTATTTTAGTAATCACAACCTAATTTAAAATCCCTATGAAATTGAAAATTTTATTAATTCTAACTTTTTTTGTTTTTCTGGCTCCGGTTTATTCTTCCTATTCCCAGCAAAAACAGCCGAATATTGTATTGATTGTGATTGATGATTTAGGATATGGAGATGTTGTTGCTTATGGGGGGACAGAATATCAGACGCCACATATTGATCAGCTGGCAGTTGAAGGTATGCGGTTTACCAATTTTGTTGTGGCACAAGCGGTTTGTTCTGCTTCAAGGGCTGCTATTCTAACGGGTTGTTATCCCAATCGGTTGGGTATTAGTGGGGCTTATTTTCCAGGTGCTAAGGTTGGATTAAATCCAAATGAGCAAACGATTGCAGAACTTTTAAAGGAAAAAAATTATGCCACAGCCATTTTTGGGAAATGGCATTTGGGAGATAGAAAGGAGTTTTTACCCCTAAATCAAGGGTTTGATGAATATGCGGGGATTCCTTATTCGAATGATATGTGGCCGGTAGATTATGATGGGGAACACTTTACAGATCCCAATCATTGGAAATATAAGACCCCAGAATTAAGATGGTATGAAGGTAATGAAATTGTTAAGGAGTTAAAAACTTTAGAGGATCAATCCAAAATTACACAAGAATTAACGGATCATGCATTGTCTTTTATCGAAAGAAATAAAGATAAACCCTTCTTTTTATATTTGCCTCACCACATGGTTCATGTGCCCCTTGGTGTAGACGATAAATTTAAGGGGAAATCGAAACAAGGAATGTTTGGAGATGTGATGATGGAGGTAGATGCTTCTGTCGGAGCCGTTCATCAAAAAATAAAGGATTTAGGTTTAGAGGAAAATACCCTGATTTTATTTACCTCTGATAATGGTCCATGGCTAAATTATGGAAATCATGCTGGGAATTCGGGGGGCTTTCGGGAAGGAAAGGGAACTAGCTATGAAGGGGGTCATCGAGTGCCTTTTATTGCTAAATGGCTCGGCAAAATTCCTATGGGAATCGTCAATAATCAATTTTCGGCTTCCATTGATTTACTGCCAACCATCGCTGAAATTGCCGATGTATCTGGCCCAAATAAAAAAATAGATGGAAAAAGTATTTTAGGTTTATTGGAAAATAAACCCAATGCTCAACCTAGAAAAGAATTTTATTATTACTATCGAAAGAATAATTTGGAAGGCGTAAGAATGGATGATTGGAAATTGGTTTTGGCGCATCCTGGAAGAACCTACGAAGGTTTTCAGCCGGGTAAAGATGGTTTTCCAGGGAAAGTGGATGAAAACTCCCCAGTACCAGAGGGTTTGTATGATTTAAGAAGGGACCCTTCAGAACGCTATGATGTAAGAGATTCCTATCCCGAAATTTATCAGAAACTTTTGGCCTTGGCTGAAAAGGCAAGGAATGAATTAGGGGATGATTTAGTGGAAAGAAAAGGTGCTGAAAATAGAGAAATTGGACGTGTAGAGGATTAAATTCAAAATTTATTATGTAATTTTAGGTAATAAATTATAGCAAATTGCAAGAGCTCATTCAGGATATTTTATCCCATCCTAGTAATTCTCTTTTTATTATTGGGAATTTAATTTTAATTGAAAGCTTATTGTCGGTAGATAATGCAGCCGTATTGGCAACAATGGTTTTAAATTTACCTGAAAATCAACGAAAAAAAGCGTTGAAATGGGGTATATGGGGAGCATACGTTTTTAGAGGACTTGCCCTATTGTTCGCCTCTTTCCTCATTCAGGTTTGGTGGTTGAAGCCAATAGGAGGGGTCTATTTACTTTATTTGTTTATTGATCATTATCGAAATAAAAATAAGGTTGAGGATGTTGAGATAAAAGAATACCATTGGTTAGACCGTTTTTCTTTTTTAAGTCCGTTTTGGAGGACAGTTATTTTAGTGGAAATAATGGATTTGGCATTTTCCATCGATAATGTATTTGCGGCAGTGGCTTTTTCGGAGAATCTATTATTAATTTGGATTGGGGTTTTTATTGGGATTTTAGCCATGCGTTTTGTTGCCCAATATTTTGTAAAACTTTTAGAGGATTATCCTGTATTAGAACATTCTGCTTTTTGGGTAATTGGAATTTTGGGTTTAAAATTACTACTTTCCTTATATGAACATAGTTTTCCTACTAGTCCTTTATCCGTATTTTTGATGAGTGAAAAAACTGAATGGGGTATTTCCATTTTGTCTTTACTCATATTTTTCCTTCCTTTGGTGATTAATTTTTTACTCAAAAAAATTAAGGAATCATAATACTATTTGAGTGATTATCAGGAGAATGATAATTGCCGAAAAGGATAATACCAAGGTTCCAAGGGATTGGGTTAGATTTCCTTTTTTGATATCCATTCCTGATAATTGTGTTACCGCCCAAAAGAAACTATCATTTGCATGAGAAATGGCCATGGCACCCGCACCTATGGCAAGCGTAGTAAATACCCGCATGATTTCAGAGTCTAAGCCCAAGGGCCCTAATAGTGGCTGAACAATGGTTGCAGCAGTAATCATGGCAACGGTTGAAGATCCTTGGGATGTTTTCAGGGAAAAGGCTATTAAGTAGGGGAGAAAAAGGCCTAAACCCATGGTGCTTAGTTCGTCTCCTATCCAGGTTCCAATCCCGGAATTTTGTAATATTTTCCCAAAAACACCTCCTGCACCTGTGATGAAAATTACCGGAGCGGCCTGAAGTAAAGATTCTCCTATCCATCCAGAGGAAGAAATGATTTTTTTATCAAATTTTTTTGGTAAAAATAAACTGAATAATATTCCTATTAACAAAGCAATCATTGGATGCCCGATAAAAATAATCATTGGAATATAAGACCCTTGCCCAAGCGGATGGGAGGGATATTTTGCAAATGAGGCTAAAACGATTAATACCAATGGGATGATGACCGGTGCAAAGGATTTTGTCGGACTTGGCTGATAATTTTCCTTTTCAGAAGAATCCGTTTCTGAAAAATTTGGTTCCAAAGGAATTTTTGAGATAAATTTATTGACAAAAATATAGGAAGGTATTAAGGTTAATAAAGAAATGATAATTCCGTAAAATATTATTAGTCCTAAATCGGCATCTAAAATTCCGGCCGTAGCGATTGGTCCGGGGGTAGGTGGAACCAAAGAATGAGATGCCGTGGCACCTAGGGCAACAGCCATCACTGTTACGGCATAGGAAATCCCAGATTTTTTGGAAACCGATTTTGCAATCGGATTCATCATGATAAAGGTTGAATCTGCAAAAATGGGAATGGATAATAACCAGCCTGATAAAAACATCGTCAGGGTCACCGATTTTTCACCTACCCATTGAAGGATTTTTTGGGCTATGACGAAACCTCCACCTGTTTTTTCAAGGATTGTCCCTATAATTACTCCAAATAATATGAGAATTCCTATGTTCCCTATGACATTCCCAAAACCTTCTTGAATCGATTGAAGAATAAGCTCCGTGGGCATTCCTACGATTATACCGAATAAAATGGCTCCACCTAATAGGGCTAAAAATGGGTGTAGGTCAAGCTTGGCAATTGATAATAAGATAAGACCTAAGACCAATAAGGTAATCAGAATAAGCATATTTCATATTAAATAGGTTTTCAAGGTTACTATATTTCTTTCATTTCTGCAACAACTTTTGAAATTGTTTGCTTAGCATCTCCGAATAACATCAAGCAATTATCGTATCCAAATAATTCATTTTCTACGCCTGCGTATCCTTTACCCATACTTCTTTTACTAACTATGACGGTTCTCGCTTTATCGGCATTTAAAATTGGCATGCCATATATTGGAGATTGAGGATTATTTCTAGCTGCAGGATTCACCACATCATTTGCTCCAACCACGAAGACTAAATCTGTATTTGAAAAATCTTCATTTATATCATCCATTTCAATGAGCTTATCATAAGGAATATTCGCTTCGGCTAATAATACGTTCATATGACCTGGCATTCTACCTGCTACTGGGTGAATAGCAAATTTGAAATCAATATTTCTTTTTTCGCATTGTTCAGATAATTCTCTGATTACGTGTTGTGCTTGTGCAACGGCCATTCCGTAACCAGGAACTACAATAACAGAACTTGCAGAGTCAAATAACATGGCTGCTTCTTCTACACCTACTTCCTTCACGACAATTTCTTCTTCATCTCCACTGGCAGCAGAAACGGTTTGTCCGAAACCTCCTAATAGTACATTTATCAAAGAGCGATTCATGGCTTTACACATTATTTGTGTCAGGATGATACCAGAGGCACCTACCAATGCCCCAGCTACGATTAAGACATTATTATTTAACACAAAACCTGTTGCACAGGCTGCCATTCCTGAATAAGAATTTAATAAGGAAATTACTACCGGCATATCCGCGCCGCCAATTGGTATAACAGATAAAATGCCCAGCAATAGGGAAATTCCAATGATGATATAAAGAAATATTGGATCTGTAGGAAGGAGATTAAAGCCAATACCTGCTCCTAATACGACCAAAAGTAAAATAAAGTTGATTAAATGTTGGCCTCCAAAGGTAATAGGCTTACCAGAAATTTTTCCATTAAGTTTAAGAAATGCAATGATGGAGCCAGTGAAGGTAAGTCCACCAATAAATAAGGATAATAAAATTGAAATCAATAAAATGACATCTGCTTCATAACCATTTATTTGATATTTAGCCCAATAATCAGAGGCGGCAACAGCCACGGAAGCTAAGCCTCCGAATCCGTTGAATAGGGCCACCATTTCTGGGATTTGGGTCATTTCAACCTTGTAGGAATAATAAGCGCCTATAGCACCTCCAATCAACATGCAGGCGATTATTTCGTAAATATTTAATAAGTCAATTTGAAGGATAGTGGCTACCACGGCTATCAACATACCCACCGACGAAACCAAATTTCCCTTGCGGGCATCTTTGGTTTTATTCATCATTTTTATTCCTAATATAAAGAGGGTGGAGGCAATTAAGTAAGATAATTGAATATATAAGTTCATAATTATTTTTTCTTAAACATCTTTAACATACGGTCTGTTACGGCATAGCCTCCCACTACATTGATTGAGGCTAAAACTAAGGCTAGCATTCCAAGTATTTTACTAATAGAGGTAAGACCTGCTTCATTGCAAGCTAAAATCGCACCTACCATGGTTATTCCTGATATTGCATTGGATCCAGACATTAAAGGAGTATGGAGGGTTGGTGGTACTTTTGAAATTAATTCAAAGCCTAAAAAACTGGCAAGTACCAATACATATACTAATATGATTAAAGCATCGATTCCCATGATTATTTATTTTCTAAGATTGATTTTGTAAACTCATGTACTAATTCCCCTTGGAAGGTTATTAAACTTCCCTTGGTAATATCTTCTTCTCTTTCCCATTTCATGCCTTCTGGTGTTGCCAAGTGCATAAATAGCGTGGCAATATTCGTTGCATATAATTGGGATGCATCGGTAGCAAGGGTAGAAGGTAGATTGGATTCTCCAATAATGGTAACACCGAATTTTTCAACTGTTTTATTCATTTCTGAAACTGCACAATTTCCTCCAGATTCCACTGCCATATCGACAATTACTGAACCTTTCTTCATGGATTTAACCATGTCTTCTGTTATTAATATCGGAGCTTTTTTTCCTATCACCAAAGCCGTTGTGATTACCAAATCAGCTTCTTTGATTTTATCTTCGATTAAAAGTTTTTGCTTCGCTAGAAATTCTGCTGAAACTTCTTTGGCATAACCCCCTTCCGTTTTAACTTCCTCTGCACCCTCCACCGTCAGGAATCTACCACCCAAAGATTCAACCTGCTCTTTGGTTTCCGGACGAACATCTGATACCTCCACAACTGCCCCTAACCTTTTGGCCGTTGCAATAGCCTGTAGCCCAGCTACACCTGCACCAAAAATCAATACCTTCGCTGGCGTGATCGTTCCAGCGGCCGTCATCATTAAAGGAAATATTTTTGTCAGCGCATTTGCACCTAAAAGAACCGTCTTATACCCCGCTAAATTTGCTTGCGAACTCAAAGCATCCATTTTCTGGGCTCTGGAGATTCTTGGAACAGCATCCATTGCAAAAGAATGGATTTTTTGTTTCTTAAAGGCTTCTAATAATTCTGGCTGAGTGTAGGCATATAGAAAAGAAATACAAATCGTTTCTGGATTCATATTTGCCACTTCCTCTAGTGTAAAAGAATTTACCTTAAATAGTACTTGAGATTGGAAAATTTCTTTTTGGCTAAGAATCGAAGCTCCAACTTCTGAATAGTCTTGGTCTAAAAACTTTGATCAGTAATTTTACGGCGTCCGGACTCAAAGCAACTCTATTTTCAAGGGGCTTTGATTCTTTTAGTACGCCTATTCGCATATTTTTAATTTTGTAATTTTATTGATTTAAAATTTACACAAATTTACTTTTCAAAGGTAATTTAAACTGAAATTTACCTATTTTATTGGTTTATTAATAATAAATCTATAAAAATTAGTATTAATAAAAGGTTTATTCTTGATCAAATAATTTTTGTCTAAAATCTAATTCTCGGTTGAACTCTAAAAATAACCAATAGATCTCTGATTCATACCAAAGTGGACGAAGGAATTTATTCTGTACGGCTTTTTTAAATTTTTGGGAAATGTCATAGGCAATATCAAAATGTTTTTGCTCATGATTTAAGACTCTTTCCGATTCCAGATCAGAATGGACAGCAGATTGAGACTTGACCATATACGTTTTAATTTGTAAATCCACAAAAATAGTCCCTTCTATTACCGAATCTTTCATGGAATATTCAAAATTGGTCAGGATTTGTCCGGCATGAGGTGAGGTAGGTGGAATTCTATTTTTAAAATCTTCCCATTTTAATTTTCTCAAAGGATAGCAAAGCGTATCACTTGCTTCTTTTCCAATTCGATCTTCAATAAAACGGACCTTTACTTGATTAGCCAATTTTGGGTTGGTCCATACATTGTTTTCCCACCAAGCCTTTAAATCTCTTATAAGAGGAGGATAAATGGATTTTGCAAATAATTTATCCTCCCATTTTCCTGACGTTTTAATGATGAGTTTATGCTCAAATAAAGGTTCATCTTGAATTAAATCTTTGTCTATGGTATAATGAGACTCTATTATCCATTCTCCCTGAATTCGTTCGTTTAATCGATAGAAATGGAGGTTAATTGGAATCGAATTTTCCTTAAATTTTTGATTTTCTAAAAGAATCTTTTCTAGGCTTTTTAATGGATAAGCGGATGGATCCCACGTGATTTTATTGATAAAATACCCTGGTTTTGTTTGCGGGTAGATTTTAATAGAAATTAAGCATAAAAGGATCAGGAAAAAACCTTTCATTTTACCAATTCGTTTCTATAATTTTTCTATTGAAATGGTGGATATCAATTGCATAATTCAAGTTCTTGACCTTTTTGTCTTCAATTAAATAAACTTGGAAAATCCCTTCTTTCATTCCCATTTCATAAAAACTCGGATGGGTATATGGCGTGTTTTTATAATAATTTGAATAGTTGATGATATTTCGGATAGAATGAATCCTTTCTGCATTAAGTGGTACATAAAAAAGATTTTTTTCGTTTTTCAATCCTAAAAATAACAGAGAATTTTTCTTGATATCCATGGATTCTAAACGGATATTTTGAATTGTATCTGAAACGGAAGATGAAATTTTATTCTCTGGAATATGGATCGAAAGAAAAGGTGACTTTTTGGGGTGGAAAGAAGGAGTCTCCTTTAAACTTGAATTGAAAGCTTGTGCTTGAAGGAATTTATTTAATTGAATCGTTTGATCTAAAAAATAATGTTGAATGCTCAGATAATAAACCCCAAAAAGTAGGACAATGAAAGGGATGATGATTTTTCTTTTGAATCGAAGCCTTTCAATAAATAATAAATAATTGAAAGCGACTATTAGGGTTGAATAGATTTTATACCGACTTAATAAAAAATCTTCTAATCCCCGATTGGAGGATCGGCCAATCACTAAAATGATCAAGGTAAAAAAGATGAAAGTCAAACCGGAAAGGTATAGTTTTTCAACAGGGGTAATTTTATAATTTTGAATAAAAGCTTTGTAAAAAATTATTAGGAATGCATATACGCTGATAAAACTTAGGAAAAATCCTGTTATTAAACTTAATTTAAGGGATGATATTTTGATTGGAATTCCTTCGGTAAAAGAACCAACCGAAATGTAGAAGCCTTCAAAATAGTTAAAAACTGGGACAGGATTGTTTAATTCGGTGGGTGGTTTTTCATAGAAATAAAAATATAAAAATATTGGAATAACCAAGATTCCAAAATAAAGGAAGAATTTTTGATAATTCTTTTCCAGAAGAATCAATAGACTAATTGCTGGAATAATAAAAAAGCCATTTCCAGAGGTAAAAATTGAGATAAATGAGAAAATGATTGGCCAAAATATTTTATTGGAAGATTGGATATAGCTTACGCAAGCAAGTAAAGAGAAGAGCACAACCCCTATATTTTGGATGACGGCCATTCCCCAATATAGGTTCTCCCAATGGCTTAAATTTAGAAATACTAGTAAAAAGGGTAAAACTAAGATTGATTTTAAGGACTTGGAATGACTGAAATAAAAGAAAATAAAACAAATAACCAATAGAAATAGATTACCAATAAATTGAAGATGAATCAAGTTTAGTTGGTTGAAAATTAAATGATCAATGATTCCAATTATTCTTGTAAGTACTATACGATGTTCATTATGTTGATTAAAGAAGTTTTCCCAAAAGGACCATCTTGAATTATCCTGAAAAAAATCTTGTACTCTGGCTATGACTGCAAAATCATCCCATTTCGGAATATTTAAACTAAAGCGAAAAAATAATAGGAAATGAATCACTATCGGAGCTAGGACAAGAAGCCAAGAAAAGTATTTTTTTAATAGGTTCATCCTAAAAGTATTTTCTGGAAAAAATCTTCTCCAATTTTACTAAATTGATAGAGTTCTAAAAATAATTTACGACTATTTTTTTCAAATTGTCCTTTTAGATTCGGTTCTTCCACTATTTTTTGAATTGCTTCTAACAGAGATTGGCTATTAGGCTCACAAATTATCCCAGCCTGATATTCTTGAATTTTTTCCGGAAAACCGGTCTTATTGGATAAGATGCAGGCTTTCCCGAAGGCAATTGCCTCTAAGGCTGCAATGGAAAAACCTTCTGAATAGGATGGAAAAACAAAAACATCTGCTTGGTGGAGTAATTCATCTTTATTTCCTCCCTTCACTAAATCGATTATCCATAGTTCGTCTTTTGAAAAAGACTTTGCTCGATTTTCTAAGGTGGAGGAATAATTATCCTTCGGACCAGCGACAATCAAATTGATGGAATGATTTCTTTCTTTGATTTTCTGAAAAGCATCTAGGAGGAGGTCAAGGCCTTTTTTGGTATTAATTCTTCCTAAAAACAAAAGGGTTAAATTGGCTTTGGATTTAAATTCTATGATTTTATTTTGAAAATCTGGATCGCAATTTTCTTTCTCTCTATTCAAAGGGTCATTTAAGCCATTAGGGATAAAAACAATAGAAGATTTTTTTTGGGGGAAAGTTTTTTTCAAAAAAGTATCTTCCTCAAGGGTCATGGATTGGATGATGGTTGCTTTTTCCAAACATTTTTTTTGAAATAATTTCCAAAATAATTGTTTGCCGGTTTGATTGGAATTGAAAACATAGGAATCCAAAAAACCATGGACAGAGATGATTTTTTTTAATTTATTTGGAATTAAAAATGCCAAAATGGAACCTGCATTCCATAGACCATGGACATGGATGATATCAAAATTCCTTCGATTTCTAATAAACCACCATAAGAGGGAAAGATTGAGGTCTGCCAAGAATCTTGATAAAAAATCAGGCCTAAATTCGATAATATTTGTATTTTTTGGCTTAATATAAGTTGTTTGATTGGATTTTAAACAATTAGCGATGGTGGTTTCCACCCCTTTAACCGCCTGGAAATTGGCATGGTTATATATAAAATTTGAAACCCCACCGGATTCCCAGGTATAGGAACATACATGTAAAACTTTTAGGGGTTGATTATTCAAGGGATGATTTTTTTATTTCCGTAAAAATAGTATAAAAAAAAAGAGCAGAAAAATTCCGCTCCTTTTAAATTTTACCTTTTATTATTTAATCTTTATAATTGTTTCTTCTAATTGAAGATATATCTTAAGCTAATCTGTGCTTGCCATACATCGAATACGGAGGAATTATATTGGAATGTATCGGTAGCAAGGATTGTTCCAGAATCAACTCGTTGGGTAGCCAGTGTATAGGTAGGAACACCTTGAGCATTTCTAGAACGGAAGTTTAATAATTGAGGGGCTACTGCTCTTTGAGAAACACCCCATTGATTATTCAAAAGATTTCCAAAGTTTAGGATATCCATTCTAATTTGGAAGGCATTTCTTTTTCCTCCTATCATCACATTTACATCCTGACTTACACTAAAGTCAAAGCGGTGAAGGTATGGTAAGAATGAAGCATTTCTCTCTGCGTATTGCCCTCTTCTGGTGGATAAATACGGATCTTGATCAATAAATTTATTCAAGGCTTCCGCTTGTTGTGCAGGGGTATAGGTTACCGCTGAGGCACCGCTACCCACAACCAAATTTGTAAAGGTTAATTCAGAAGCATTGTTTGGAACAAATACTAATTCATTGTTTGAGACTCTATCGCCATTTAAGTCACCAGCGACAGTATAAGAATAATTACTACCTTGGGAGCCAACATAACCTAG
>CAZXZK010000016.1:0-19391 GCA_964645295.1 uncultured Cytophagales bacterium
GGCTAAATATCCTACTTGGAAATCTAAAACCGGGGTCTTTTTTACTATTCTTGATATAGCCTCTTGGCAGGCTTTTTGTGGGCTGAATCCCTGACGCATTAATTCCACAATTAAAAATGACCCGAGTGTTTTCATAACAAATTCTCCTAATCCTGTTGCACAAGCCCCTCCTATCTCATCATCCACAAATACTGCCGCCCCGATAATTGGGGAATCACCCACCCTTCCATGCATTTTATACGCCAAGCCAGAAGTCGTGCAAGCACCTGCAATTTCTCCTTTTTTCCCCAATCCTAACATACCAATCGTATCATGATTTTCAATATTGATGATGGGTTTATATTGACTGGTTTCCTTCCATTTTTCCCAAGCTTTTTTTGATTTTTCTGTTAATAAATTTTCTTTTTTAAATCCTTGTGATAAAGCAAATTTCAAAGCCCCTTCACCTGAAAGCATCACATGAGGTGTTTTTTCCATTACCGCTCTAGCGACCGATATAGGGTGTTTTATATGTTCTAAAAAAGTGACTGATCCCGCATTTCCTAAATGATCCATGATACAGGCATCCAAAGTGACATGTCCATCCCGATCAGGTAATCCACCGTATCCAACGGAAATATCATCCGGATTTCCCTCAGGAATCCTCACACCAGCCTCAACAGCATCTAAGGCTGTTCCATTTTTTTGGAGATTTTCCCAGGCGGCTCGGTTGGCTAATTGATTGTTCCAAGTGGACAATATGATAGAATTGCCATCTGCTAGTTTAGAATCTTTTTTATTCGACATTAAACCAATCATTCCAGTGGTTTGAATAAATTTTCTTCTTTTCATGATTTGATTATTGGTTTTCTTTTGTGAATTTAGTTAAATTGAAATTTAATCTATAAAAAATTATACTTATTTAAAAGATATTTACGAATGAAAAAGTCTTCAAGGATATTTCTAGCCATTATTTCTATAACATTTACTCTTTTATTGAATTTTTCCATCGGGAGCCTTCCACCCTTGGGTAAATTTTTTAGTCCGTATACAGGTTTATGGCAAAATTTAGTAGAAAATAACGAAAATGAAAATTCCACCAAATTAAATTTACCTGGTTTGATTTCTGAAGTGGAAGTAATGATTGATGAAATGGGAGTTCCTCATATCTTCGCACAAAATGATCATGATTTGTACTATGCTCAGGGCTATTTTACAGCTAAAGATCGACTTTGGCAAATGGAATTTCAAACCCATTTTGCTGCCGGAAGAATTTCAGAAATTGTGGGGGAGAAAGGACTTGAATCTGATAAATATCAAAGAAGAATGGGCTCCGTATATGGTGCAGAGAATGCCATGAAGGGAATGGCTTCCAATCAAAAAAATAGGGATGTTTTACAAGCCTATTCAGATGGTGTGAATGCTTTTATTCAATCCCTAGATCCCAAAGATTATCCGATTGAATATAAATTATTAGATTATGCTCCCGAAGAATGGTCTCCAATAAAAACAGCCTTTTTTCTTAAAAACATGACATTTGTTTTAGCCTCCGGCTCGAATGATTTATATATGACCAATATTTTAAGGAAATATGGAAAAGAAATTACCGATGACCTATTTCCTAATTATCCTTTTTTGGAAAGTCCCATTATCCCAGAGGGAACACCTTTAGATTTTAATCCTGTACCAATACCCCCAGCTGCTAAAGAATTTGTGGGTCAAGGGTCGAACTACCATTTGAAAGAATCAGACCCCTCCATCGGGTCGAATAATTGGGCAGTATCTGGCTCCAAAACGCTTTCAGGCATGCCAATACTTTCCAATGATCCACATTTAACTTTGAGTTTGCCCTCCATTTGGTACCAAATGCAATTGGTGGCCCCGGGGATCAATGTTTATGGTGTAACCATGCCAGGGGCTCCAAACGTTATTGAAGGCTTTAACCAAGACATTGCATGGGGCGTTACCAACGTTGGTTCAGATGTATTAGATTGGTATGAAATTAAATTTAAGGATGCCTCTTTAAAGGAATATTGGCACGATAATCAATGGAAAAAAACCTCCATTAGAATAGAGAAAATAAAAATAAAAAACGGTACAACTGTTCAAGATACCGTCATTTATACCCATCATGGCCCGGTGGTCTATTTGGAAAAAGATGAACCATTTCATCAGAATATTCCTGTCGGCCATGCCTTGAAATGGATTGCACACGAAGAATCTGATGAAATGGTTTTCTTTTACAATATTAACCGAGCAAAAAACTACGAAGATTATAGAGAAGCATTAACCCATATTTCTTCTCCAGCCCAAAATTTTGCCTATGCCGATAATCAAGGAAATATTGCTTTATGGGTAAATGGAAAATTTCCTTTGAAATACCGAGAGCAAGGTAAATTTACCCTGGATGGTTCTGACCCTATGGCCGATTGGCAAGGCTATATTCCCAAGGAACATAACCCTCATGTTTTGAACCCGCCCAGAGGATTTATTAGTTCCGCCAATCAGTTTTCTGTGGATCCTTCTTATCCCTATTATTTAGATTTTGAATTTGCGCCCTCCACGAGAGGAAGAAGAATTAATGAACGATTGGCGGAAATGGAAAAAATTACCATTGATTCCCTAAGAAATCTTCAAATGGATAATAGTAATTTATACGCTAAAGAAATTTTACCAACGCTTTTGGAATTTGTCACCGCATCCTCTTCTGAGGAAAAAAAGGCAGTAGAAATTATTAAAAAATGGAATTACTGGAATGGTGCTTATGAGATTGCTCCAACCATCTTTGAAAATTGGCTAGATAATATAGAATTTCTTATTTGGGAAGATGATTTTCCCAAAACTGGCAAGTCTCCGATGAGATATCCAAGTACAGATCGAACAATATATATGTTGAAAAACCAACCAGATATGTCTTGGTATGATAATAATTCAACCAAACAAATTGAAAATAGGGTCTATATTATTCAAAATGCTTTTCGTAAAACCTTGAAAGAATTAAAAGAAAAATATGGCGAAATTGGAGAATCATGGGCTTGGTACCATGAAAAAGGGACTAGCGTTAAACATCTACTCCCGGGTTTGGATGCCTTTAGTAAATTGGATATTCCCATTGGTGGTGGAGCTGGCATTGTAAATGCCACAACCAATAGAACGGGACCTTCTTGGAGAATCGTCGTTGAACTTTCAGGTTCTGGTAATCCAAAAGCATATGGACTATATCCAGGTGGGCAATCTGGTAATCCGGGTAGCCCGCATTATGATGATTTGATACAACCATGGACAAACGGAGAATTATACCCCTTATTATACCTAAAGAATTCAAAAGAAAAGAACTCCCGGATAGACTATCATATTACCCTTCAAAAAGAAAATAAAAATGAAAAATAAAAATTTACAATTGAAGATAATCCTATTTTTAATAATAGGTTTCTTATTAAATATCTATTTGCCTTGGTATTGTTTTGGAATTGGATTCGCAGTTTTAGCCTTCTTGTTAGAAAAAACTAAACGACCTTTTTGGTTTGGTTTTAATATTAGCTTTATTCTTTGGGCAGGAATGGCAGCTTACCTTGCTACCGCCCGAAATAGTCTTTTGGCAATTAAAATTGCGGAAATATTTCCTCTAAACGGAAGCCCTTTATTATTGATTCTTATTACTGGAATCCTGGGAGGAATCTATGGTGGATTGTGGACTTTAACCGGAACCTATTTAAATTCCTTCAACAAATAAAGTGAAAATTGAATTGTGTTTGTATATTTGTGAATAAAACAACAAAAATAAAATACTGTGAAGAATATAACGATTATCTGGAATGCAATTTTAACCGTTTTGGTTATCTTTATTTTAGTGACTATGAACAAAGATAAAGGGGTTAGTCCTATACAAACTGCAGAGGGGAAGACTATAGTTTTCGTCAATACCGATTCACTATTAACCAATTATGATTTTTATAAAGATGCTCAGAAAGAGTTTGAAAATAAAGGTTATCGCTTACAAGTGGATTTAGGCAATAAAGAAAGAGAATTGCAAAATGAAATTAAAGCTATTCAGCAGAGAGCAGGTGCGATGACTCAAGCAGAATTACAGGCTGCTGATATGACTCTTCAAAAGAAAGGAGCTGAATTGCAACAATACTCTCAACAGAAGCAAACTGAATTAGGTCTGGAGCAAGCTAAGAAAAACGAAGAGCTTTACAACAATATTTACGAATATATCAATAAAGTCAATAGTGGAAATAATTACCAATTTGTTTTGGGGTATTCAAGAGTTGGTGGCGGTATTTTGTTTGCTAATCCAGATGTTGAGGTCACAGAATCAATCATTGAAGGCTTAAATAAGGATTATGCAGGTTCAAAAAAAGGTGGAAGTTCTAAATAGAAAAGCCTCCTTTGAATATCATTTTTTAGAAGTTTTTACTGCAGGTTTAGTTCTTTCTGGAACAGAAATAAAATCTATCCGTACTGGAAAGGTCAATATCACAGATGCCTATTGTGCCTTTTTTCAAGATGAACTTTTTGTTCGAAATCTGCATATTTCTCCTTATGCCCTCGGGACTCACTATAACCATGAACCCCTAAGGGATCGTAAATTATTATTGTCTAAAAGAGAACTTCGTAAACTTCAAAAAGAACTAAAAAATGTTGGACTGACCATCATTCCAACCAAATTGTTTATTTCCGATAAGGGATTAGCTAAAATCAATATTGCACTTGCGAAGGGTAAAAAACTTTATGATAAACGAGAGGATATAAAAGCGAGAGATTTAAGTAGAGAAGAGTGAATAGCAGCACCCGCGATGGGAATACTGATCTTGATTTTTAATTCTCTTCCCTTTTCCTTATTCTTTTAACTAATTTTACAGCCAATAAGATGATCACTCCAAATAGGATAAAACCCCCAATCGAGTAAAAAAGTCCTTCCGTCTTCTTTTGGACCACTAAAAAGACCACGCCAACTAATAAAATTGTGGCAATTTCATTATACAAGCGTAAGAAATTACTAGAAAAAATAAATTCCCCTTTCTTAAATTTTAAGATAATATATCGACAATAAAAATGGTAAATCGTGATTAAAACCACGAGGCCCAATTTAATATGTAACCAGATTTGTAGGGAAAAACTATCCAACCATCCTAAATAAATAAGCCATAAACCAGTAAGCCATGTCAAAATCATCGCAGGAATCATAATGGCATTAAAAAGTAATTTTTCCATTTTTTCAAATTGCTTAGATAAAATGGATTTTTCATCCAAATTCTTGTCTTGGGCCTCAACATGATAAATTAGGAGTCTTGGTAAGTAAAAAAGGCCTGCAAACCAACTTACTACAAAAATTATATGCAATGATTTGACTATGCTATAGTCCATTAATGATATCGTTTAAATAAACTAATTATTTTCATACTAAAAACTCCCCAAAGCGCTTCTTTAAAAACATTGACAGACATTTTACTGGTTCCTTTGGTTCTATCGGTGAATATAATTGGAATTTCTAAAATATGAAAACCGTATTTCCAAGCGGAAAACTTCATTTCAATCTGAAAGGCATAACCAATGAATTTAATTTTATCTAAAGGTAATTTTTCAAGTACTTTTCTATGATAACAAACAAAACCAGCCGTAACGTCCTGAACCTTGATGCCTGTAATGAAACGAACATAAACACCAGCAAAATAAGACATTAAGACTCTTCCCAATGGCCAATTAACTACATTTACGCCTCGGATATACCGGGAACCTACACAAACATCTGCACGATTTTCCTCACATTCTCTTGAAAGCCTAAGTAAATCTTGGGGATTATGTGAAAAATCACAATCCATTTCGAAAATTAAATCATATTCATTTTTTAAAGCATATCTAAAACCCTCAATATAGGCCGTTCCAAGTCCTAGTTTACCTGCTCTTTTTAGTAAAAAAAGGGTATTTTTATGGTTTTGCTGAATTTTTTCTACGATTTCAGCAGTTCCATCCGGGGAATTATCATCAACAATAAGTATATGAAATTCCTTTTCTAAAGAAAAAACAGCATGAATAATCTCTTGGATATTCTCTTTTTCATTGTAGGTTGGTATAATTACGATTCTTTTCATTTAGACATAGCCTCCTAATCAAAATTAGGTTAAAAATTCTTTAGAAAAAAATAAATTGATTAAGTTTGCATCGGTTAAAGGTGTCTCTTTCAATTTCTTTGAAAAGACTTAATAGGGAATTCGGTGAAAATCCGAAACTGTCCTCGCAACTGTAATATTCTAAAATGCTTTTCTTCTAAGGCCACTGAAATTTCGGGAAGGCAGAAAAGAAATGGAATAGAGTCAGGAGACCTACCTTTTTCAACTCTTACTTTAGGAATTACGATGGATAATTCTCCGAGCGAGCATAACTGTTTATACTTTTATTTATGATAAAAAAACTTAGAAAAATAGGTTTAATCCTGTTCGGTTTCCTATTTATTCCAACAAGTGCTTTGCTTGGGCAAGATGAAATAGAATTAAAGGAAGTGCAGGTATCTGCACCCAAGTTCTTATCAAAATTATCTTTCACAGGAAAGGTAGTGGATATTATTGATGCTGAAAAAATTCGACAGAATTTGGGTAAGAATTTAGGAGAATTACTATCCCAAGAAGCAAGTATTGTTGTGAATGGCTCACGATCCAATCCTGGTACGAATCAAGAACTTTATTTACGAGGGGGGAATACAGGCCAGGTTTTGGTTTTATTAGATGGTTTTCCCTTGAATGACCCCTCTCAAATCACACAAGTTTTTGATTGGAATTTAATAGACTTAAGTGGTTTAGAAAGAATTGAAATTATTCGAGGAGGTTTATCTTCTTTATATGGTTCGGATGCCATGCAGGCAGTCATTAATTTGGTGAGTATAAAGTCCACTAACATTAAAATTGGCGGGGAAATGGGTCTGTTGGCTGGATCTTTTTCAACGATTTCCCCAAGGCTTAGGTTAAATGGTCGACAAAAAAATTGGAATTGGATGATAAAGTACAATCGATTTCAATCTTCTGGGATTAGTTCAGCTGAGGTAATGAACGGGGAGGAAGATTCTTTTATCCAAGAAAATATTCGGTTTTCTCTTCAGAAAGATTTTAAGAATTGGGGGTATATGGATTTTTATGGGGTTATTTCAGGAAATAATACGGAATTGGATGCTGGTCCGTATTTAGACGAGAAGGATTATACAAGTCATTCAGATCATCGGTCTCTACGCGTATTATGGACGAAAGATTGGGGGAAAGTTCGTTGGCAGCAAAAATACTATCAGGACCGAACCGCCCGGGTATTTTTAAATGATTCCTTGGAAATATTGCCATCTGCTTTTTCAAATTATTACCGTGGAGAATATATAGGGTGGACTAGCGGCTACGAGAATTTCTTAAAAATTTATGAAATTTTGGGTGGAGAGGCTATCATTGGATTTGAATATCGTTTGCAAAAAACCGAACAATCCGACCTTTCAATAGGACAAGGTTGGTCTTATGAGAGTCCGGCAATTGATCCCCAATGGGCTCGCCAAGAAATCATTGCGGCTTACGGTGCCTATGAAAAGAGCTGGCAGAATTTTGCAGGATTGGAATTGGCTGCTAGAGGTAATTATAATTCAAGTTTTGGTGAATTTTTTAATTATAGTTTAAATCCATATCTGAATTTAAGTGCTCGATCGAAATTTTTCTTCAACTATTATACCGGTTTTAAAATCCCTTCCTTGTATCATTTATTCAGTCCGTATGGAAACTTGGATTTGAAGCCAGAACAATCAAGAAATCTTGAATTGGGGATAAAGCAAAGTTTTAAAGCTGGGCGTCTACAGTTTGTTTATTTCAATAACCAAGTAAAAGATGGTATATTATATACCTCAATGGATGAATTCCCTTATGGAATTTATCAGAATTTTCAGATTCAACGGATAAAAGGAGTGGAATTAAATGCTGATTATTCATGGAAAAAAATCAATTTGGAGATAAACTTGTCGTATTTAAAAGGTCGAACATATGAAAATGCAACTGCTCAACCAAGAGATATTTTATTACGTAGGCCAAATTTTAAATACTCTATTTTGATAAATTATCCGATTCATAAAGCAATTCGTTTAGGCATGGATTATCATTATTTATCCAACAGAGTAGATGCCTATTATAATTCGAGTACTTATCAGGTTGAGGAGGTAGATTTAGGTGATTATGGAATCGTGAATTTTTCAGTTAACTATCAGTTAAATGAAGCTTGGAGAAGTTCTTTGATGATACGAAATCTATTGGATAAAAAATATGAGGAGAGTTTTGGATATTCTACTCTCCCCAGAAATATTCAATTAACCATTGGATTTAAATTTTAATTACCCATTTTATCCATGAGTTTTTCAGAAATACCCACACCTGAAAATCCGCCATCATGAAATAAATTCTGCATGGTAACTTTTCTGGTTAAATCAGAAAAAAGAGTAATTACATAATCTGCACAATCATCTGCAGTGGCATTGCCAAGGGGTGCCATGGCATCTGCATAATCATAGAAGGCATTAAAGCCTGAAATTCCGGTGCCTGCAGTCGTTTTTGTTGGCGACTGCGAAACGGTATTTACTCGAACGCCCTTCTTTTTGCCATATTGGTAACCAAAACTTCTGGCGATGGATTCAAGCATGGCTTTAGCTTGCGCCATATCCGTATAATCAGGGAAAGATCGTTGTGCTGCTATATAGGAAAGACCTACCACAGAACCATTATCTGCGATTGCATCTTTTTTCATGGCTACTTGCATCATTTTATGAAAGGATAAAGCAGAAACATCAAGAGATTTTAAGAACCAATCATAATTTAAATCGTCGTATTCTTTTCCTTTTCTGATATTGGTAGACATCCCAATTGAATGTAAGACGAAGTCAACTTTTCCTCCAAGGAATTCCATGGATTCATCATATAATTTTTCTAAATCTTCTATGGAAGTAGCATCTGCACCAATTACTTTGGCTTGTGTTTTTTCAGCTAAATTATTGATTTCACCCATTCTCATTGCAATAGGGGCATTGGTTAAAGTAAATTGAGCACCTTCTTCGTAGGCTCTTTCTGCAATTTTCCAAGCAATTGAATTGGAGTCTAATGCACCAGAAATGATTCCTTTTTTTCCTTTTAAAAGATTATAAGCCATAAAATTCTTTGTATAAAAAATAATAAATAAATGTAAAATTACAATATTTTGCCTAAATACGGATAGGACTGTGAATTTATTCCATGAGTTTTTTATAAAACTTGTTTATTTCGGCAATATTGATTAATTTTGTAAAGATTTTAAGAAAGAAGAGGGGTAAATATCCCTCTTTTTCTTTATAATCCATTTAAAATGATGAATTTAGATCAACAAATAAGAGATTGGCTAGAGGGAGAAATTAAAAATCGTTCATTTTTTTTGGTCGATTTAGAAATTAAGCCGGGGTTTAAAAGAATGGAAATTGCTGTTTTTTTAGATTCGATGGAAGGGATTCAGATTGAAGAATGTGCTGAAATTTCCAGAAAATTATCGAATTGGCTAGAGGAAGGGGATTTAGTATTAGAGGCCTATAATTTGGAGGTTTCCTCCCCAGGCATTGATGCACCAATCAAGCAAGATTGGCAATTCGAGAAAAATAAAGGGAGAAGAATTAAGATTTGGATGAAAGAGGGGGAAAATATGGAAGGGGTATTAGAAAAGAAAGAGGGTAACCAGGTGTTTTTATTTAATGAGAAAAAACACAAACATTTAGTAAAAATAGATAAGGTAGCCACGCAGGTTTCCTTAGATCAAATTGATAAAATAAAAGTTCAAGTTTCATTTTAAAAAATTGTTATAATGAACAGTGCTGATTTAATTTCTTCTTTTGCTGATTTTGCAAGAGAAAAAAACATTGATAAACCGACAATGATTTCGGTTTTAGAGGAAGTATTTAGAACGATGATTCGTAAGAAATACGAAAATGATGACAATTTCAATGTGATTGTAAATCCTGAGAGTGGAGATTTGGAAATGTGGAGAATTCGCGAGATTGTTGATGATAATTCGGAGGACATATGGGATTTTGATAAAATACCTTTGTCTGAGGCCAAGGAAATTGAACCAGATTTTGAAATTGGTGAGGAGGTAGCTGAATTAATTGGCTTAGAGGTATTTGGAAGAAGAGTAGTGCAAACGGCTCGTCAGACTTTGATTCAAAAAATAAAAGATTTAGAAAAGGAGTCCTTGTATGAAAAATACAAAGATTTAGTGGGGGAATTAATTACTGGGGAGGTTTATCAGATTTTAGGTAGAGAATTAATCATCATTGATTCAGAAGATAATGAAGTGACTTTGCCGAAATCTGAAATGATATCAAAGGATCGTTATAAGAAGGGTGATACCATTCGTTGTGTGATTCACCGGGTTGAAATGAATAATGGAACCCCAAGAATCATCATGTCTCGAACTTCACCGGTTTTTCTTGAGCGTTTATTTGAACAAGAGATTCCTGAAATTTATGATGGAACTATCACCATAAAGAAAATTGTTCGTGAACCAGGAGAAAGGGCTAAAGTTGCCGTGGAATCGTATGACGATCGAATTGATCCGGTAGGGGCATGTGTGGGTATGAAAGGTTCTCGTATTCATGGGATAGTTCGTGAATTACAAAATGAAAATATTGATGTGATTAATTATACAGAGAATTTAGAATTATTAGTGGCCAGAACCTTAAGTCCGGCAAAATTAAATTCTATGAAAATTGATCAAGAAAGAAAGAGAATCTCTGTATATTTGAACTCCGATCAGGTATCTATGGCCATTGGTAGGGGGGGGCAGAATATCAAATTAGCAGGGAAATTGGTAGGTTTTGAAATTGATGTCTTTAGAGATTTACCGAAAGATGAATTAGATGATGAAGATGTGGAATTATCAGAATTTGCTGATGATATTGAAGATTGGATATTGGATGAATTGCATAAAATTGGTTTGGATACAGCCAAGCAAGTTTTAGCATTATCTAAAGAAGAATTAGTAAGAAGAACTGAATTAGAAGAAGAAACCATTGAAGATATTTTAGATATCCTTCGTTCTGAATTTGAATAAAATTATTGAATATAAATAAGTTATGGCAGAAGATAAAATGATGAGATTGAGTCAAGTTGCAAGACAAATTAATGTGGGATTAAATACCATATTACAATTTCTTGCTGCCTCCGGGCATAAAGTTGACAATAATCCTAATGCCAAATTGAATTTTGAACAATTAAAATTAATTGCTGATGAATTCAATGCTCATTCACTTATTGAATCCAAGGAAATCCCAGTTCCAACTGCGGTTTTTGAGGATCCTAAATCTAAAGTGGATGAAGACTTATTTATAGTAGAGGAAGAGGAGGAAGAAATTCCTGAGAAGGAAAAGACAGAGGAAAAGCCTAATTCTACGGGAGGATTAAAAGTACTAGGAAGAATTGAATTGGATGCAAAGGGTAATCCGATAAAACCTAAGTTAGAGGCAAAAGAAGAACCTAAGCCAGAAGAAAAAGAAATTGAGACCCCAAAACAGGAGCAAATTTCAAATGAATCTGTTAGGGAGCAAGCCATGGTGGAAAAGGTTTTAGATAAAGATTCTGTAATACCAGAAGAAAAAGAAGAAAAAACTACCACAGATGATAAGCCCGAAGTTCATGATATAAATGAAACCATTGAAAAAATTGAGGCGAAGAGAAAAACATTAAAAGGGTTAACTGTTTTAGGAAAGATTGAATTACCAAGTTCTTCAGAAAAATCATCGAATAACGATAAGAAGCACAAGCGTAAGAGGATTAACAAAGAGGAAAATCGTGGAGGAGGAGATGATATTCGTTCTAAAGGAACAGGAAAATTTGATGGTAAGCGGAAAGACCAGAAAAAAGTAGTAAATAAGCCAAATAATTCAAAAGAAGAATTATCTGAAAAGGATATTCAGGATCAAATTAAGGAAACCATGGCCAAATTACAAGCCAGTGGTACCAAGCAAAATTTTGGTGCTGATAAGCGGAGAGAAAGAAGAAAGGAACGTGCCGAAGCGGAAGAGCAAAGACAAGCAGCAGAAAAGGAAGAATCCAAGATTTTAAAGGTAACAGAATTTATCTCTGCCAGTGATTTAGCCTCTTTAATGGACGTTTCTGTTAACGAAGTAATTTCTGCTTGTATGAGTTTAGGAATGTTCATTTCCATCAACCAGCGTTTGGATGCTGAAACTATCACCTTTATTGCAGAGGAATTTAATTTTGAAGTTAGTTTTGTTTCTGCCGAGGAAGAAATTGAGGTAGAAGAGGTAGAAGAAGAAGATATACCAGAATCCCTGGTTGAAAGAGCACCCATCGTGACAATCATGGGGCACGTTGACCATGGTAAAACTTCCTTATTGGATTATATTCGTCGGGCGAAAGTAGCTTCAGGAGAAGCAGGAGGAATCACCCAGCACATAGGTGCCTACTCGGTAGCCACTGATTCAGGAAAGAAAATTACCTTTTTAGATACGCCTGGTCATGAAGCCTTTACTGCAATGAGAGCCAGAGGGGCAAAGATAACCGATGTGGCTATTATTGTGATTGCAGCAGATGATAGCGTTATGCCGCAAACAAAAGAAGCTATCAATCATGCTCAGGTGGCGGGTGTTCCGATTGTTTTTGCTTTCTCAAAAGTTGATAAAGAAGGTGCCAATACAGATAAAGTAAGAGAAGAATTGGCAAATATGAATTTATTGGTAGAGGAATGGGGCGGGAAATATCAAAGTCAAGAAATTTCTTCAAAGACTGGTATGGGAATAAATGATTTATTAGAAAAAGTATTATTGGAGGCTGAATTATTAGAACTAAAGGCTAATCCAAATAAAAAGGCAGTTGGAGCAGTAATTGAAGCTGAATTGGATAAAGGTAGAGGATATGTGACTACTTTATTAATTCAGTCTGGAACCTTGAATATAGGCGATATGATGTTGGCAGGTGATAATTATGGAAGAGTGAAAGCCATGTTTGACCATACTGGTACAAAGATTACCAAGGCAGGTCCTTCTACTCCTGTACAAGTTTTAGGATTAAATGGTGCACCACAAGCCGGAGATAAATTATTAAGTTTAGAAAACGAGAGAGAGGCGAAGGAAATTGCTACGAAAAGAGAACAAATTCTTCGTGAACAATCCTTACGAACAAGAAAGCATATTACCTTAGAGGAAATAGGAAGAAGAAAAGCCATTGGTACATTCAAAGAATTAAATGTGATTGTAAAGGGTGACGTGGATGGTTCTGTGGAGGCAATATCTGATTCCTTATTAAAACTTTCTACCGAAGAGGTTCAAATTCGAATTATTCATAAAGGAGTAGGACAGGTTTCTGAATCTGATGTTGCTTTAGCAAGTACATCCGATGCTGTCATCATTGCTTTCCAAGTTAGGCCTTCCCTAAATGCTAAGAGGATGGCTGAAACAGAGCAGATTGAAATAAGAAATTATTCCATTATCTATCAGGTAATTGAGGATATTAAATCTGCCATGGAAGGTTTATTGGCTCCTAAATTTGAAGAAGTTATTACCGGAACAGTTGAGGTTAGGGAGGTATTTAAAATCTCTAAAGTCGGAACAGTAGCTGGCTGCTATGTTCAAGAAGGTACTATTAAAAGATCTCATAATATTCGTGTAATTAGAGATTTCGTAGTCGTTCATGATGGTCAGATCTCAGCCTTGAAAAGATTCAAAGATGATGTTCAGGAGGTTAAATTTGGTTATGAATGTGGAATGTCTATCAAGAACTTCAATGATATCTTGGAAGGTGATATTTTCGAATGTTACGAGATGAAAGAAATCAAAAGAACCTTAAAATAATTAGTTATTTAGTTCTTTAAAAAAATCAAAAACGTTAAAGCTTTTAAGTAAAAAGAATCCGGCTGCTAAAATGGATCCTATGATGGAACCAATTATTGCATTAATCGCTCTTTTTGGTCCTGCCTTAAGAATAGGAACTTGTGCTGGTTCTAATACTTGAATAATCGGATTTGCTTTTTCTAACTGGATTTCGGCTTGTGCTTTTTGTGTACTAAGGGCAGAATATAATCCAGAGGCGATATCTAATTCATCATTTAAACGTCTTTCACGATCTTTAGCAATATTCAAATAAACACTTTGGTTTTGATCTCTAAAAGAAGAAAGTTTATTCAAGGCAATGGTATATTTTTCTTCCGCTTCCTTTAACTGAGCATTTAAAAACTCTAATTCTTTTTTCTGTTTTTCAGTCCGGTAATTTTGAATAAATTTGGTTAGATAGTTTTTAGCGAAATTCGCAATTTCTGCTGCTGCAACTGGGTCTTCAATAGTGGCTGTGATTTCAATAACCCCTGTTTTTTGGTCGTAATTTGCTTGAATTATTTTTGAAGCTGATTGGATGATTTCAGATTGTTCTGTATTATTAACGATTAATTCTGACGTATTTTTTTTGATTTTTTCATAATCAAAGGCTTCCTCATTTTCTTCTTTTTCTTCATCATTTTCAAGAAGAGATAGGTAATCAATATAGTTTATTTTTTTATCATATTTAGCATAATAAAAATTTTCATGAATCAGGGTCTGTTTAAATTCGATGGAATTTAAAACCTCAGGATAAAGGTCCGGTCGATAAGCCTCAGAGGAACTAATTGATCCTAAATTGATGCCGGCTAATCCTGCCAAACCACCTAATCCACCCATGGCACCTGCTTTGGAAGATTCTTCAGGAAGAATTTTAGTAGTTGAGGAATAGTAGTTTTCCAAACTTAAATTATAGCCAAGTGTAATAATGCCGATTAATAAACCAACAATGATTATTTTAAATTTATTCTTCCAAATCGGAATAATCAATTCTTTTAAATCGATTTCGTCTTCCTCTAGATAACTATTTGATTGATTTTCCATTTTACTGAATAACTCTAATTAAAGTAATGATTGATAGGGATACCGAACTTAAAGTCGTAGCTAAACTTATGACATCAGCGGTTGTTAGTACTCGTGATTCGTTTTCTCCGATTTCTGGGACAACTATTTGATCTCCAGGGTAGATTTTTGGATAAGAATTAAAGAATAAAACCTTTTTTGCACTTTTAGACTTGCCATTTATCCTGGTGACATAGGCTCTTTTTTTGAAGGCATTCTCATCAAATCCTCCAGCCAAGGAAACATAATCTTTAAAGGAATAAGCTTTTTTGTAATTGATTGAAACGGGGTTATTAACAGCCCCTAAAATTTCTACAAGAGGATTGTATTTTGGTATAATTATTTTATCCCCACCTCTTAAAACTAAATTATCTTGTGATTTTGGGTCAGTTAATACCTTTTGAATATCAACCCCAACCATTAAATTATTTCGTTCAATTTTTGCCCCTCCTATATAACCTTCCGGTTTTAATCCTCCAGATTTAATCAGAATATCTGATATTCTATTTTCTAATTTATCCAGGGTGTAGGTTCCAGGGTAATAGACTTCTCCATTGATGGTAACCGTTTCTTGAATCTCATAATCAGGGGCCCGGCGGACAGAAATTACATCATAGGGTTCCAAGAAGAATTTGGCTGCGGAATCCTCGGAATCTAGACTTCCATTTACCTCAAGATTGAAAATTTCAACTAAATTATTGAAATCTTCGAATATTCCATGGCTAATTTTTCTCCTTGAAACTTCAATATTATTATAGGATGCAGAATTTTTAAAACCATTTCCTAGAAGAATAGCGTCAGCTAAGGTCATTTTTGAATAATAATCCAGGGTATCTGGATTATTTACTTCTCCATTGATAATGATCACTTCTTTTTCTTGTAAACTCTCTTTATCGAAAATGATTAAACTATCCTCCCTCTTTAAAGGAATATCCTTGATTTTCCCGTCTAATAAATCTTTTAAATTAAAGCTAATGGATTCTTTATTTAATTGGTCATAATTTCTTTTTAATAATGCACGATTTAAAAAAGCTTCATCTCTTATGCCTTCTGCACTTTCAATGAGGGTTTTTAATGAATGGATATTTTGATCAATGGCATAGGTACCAGGACGGTACACAGGCCCCGAAATGGTCACTCTATTGGAATATCTTTCTAAGATGTTTTCAATGATAAATTCATCACCTGAGCGAGGCAGAAAATTTTCAAATTGATTTTCTGGAATATTAAGTTTTTCTAATTCTATGGACGATTTTCTAATACCAGAAATGAACTTTTTATAGGCGTATTCTTTGAATCCTCCTGCATATTTGATTAAATCGCTAAGACTTTCATTGATTTTTAATTCGAATTGAAAAGGCCTTTTAATTTGACCTTTCATAGAAACCCTGGTCTGATAAGTTGGTACAAAAACAATGTCCTGATCTTGGAGCATTCTATCACCCTTCATTTTTCCAGAATTCAAAAACTCATATAAATCTATGGTTGAAATTGTTTCATTATTTCGAATAATTTGAATATTTCTATAAGAACCTACTTTGTTGGGTCCTCCAGCTAAATATAGCGCATTGAAAGCAGTAGTTAAAGAAGAAACACTATAATTCCCAGGCTTGTTTACTTCACCAGCTACAATAATTCCAATTGTTTTTATATTTCCCAATGAAATCTGGCAATTCGTTTTAGTCCCTGGAAGATTTAATCCACTGTAAACATTTCGAAGCGCAGCTGTAATTTTTTGAGTAGCATCTTCAAAATTAAGACCAGTAACGTAAATAGGCTTTAAATTTAATATTTTGATTGTACCTTCCGGGCTTACTACCGGTTTAAAAGAATCGAGTGAATTCCCATAAATATCTATCAAAATTTCATCTCCAGGGCCTAATACATAGTTTTTGGGTGTTGCAATTCTCAAATTTGGAGTAAAATTTAGTTCTTTATCTTTAAAAAGGTCTTCTCCAAATATGATGTTTTCATTTTTTTGTTCCGTCTCCTCATCATCTATTTGAATGGAATCTTCTTCAAAAATAGGATTACCAAATTCATCCAATTCTTTCATTCTGGTGCCCTTTGTCAATTTTCTTAAATTTGGATTGTTAAAATCACTCGATTGATTAAATCTTGTTCGGTTTGTGCGAAGTTTGAAAAAGAAACAATATTAAATAAAAAAAACAACAGGAATTTAATTATTGTCTTTATTTTGTTAGTTAACATAAACGGTTGGTTTTATTTACTTAAAGATAAATATTTCAACCTCTAAATTAATAATTAATTAGGTAATTGTAACATATTTTTCAGAGAATTATATGCTCTATCTTGTATTTCGATTGGAATAAAAATTTCCGGTACCTCGTAAAATAAAGCATTGTATAATTTTTCCAAGGTATTCATTTTCATATAAGGGCATTCACTACATGCGCAGGTATTTTCTTCGCTCGCCGGTGCTGGTATTAATTTTTTATTTGGTACGGCCTCTTTCATTTTAAATAAAATTCCTGCTTCCGTGGCCACAATGAACTCATTTTTTGGAGAATCCTCGACATATTTTAATAAGGCAGTAGTAGATCCCACATAATCAGCCTTTGATAAGATGTTTTCTTTGCATTCTGGATGCGCGATTAATTCTGCTTCAGGATATTTTAATTTTAATTTATTTAGTTTTTCTAAGGAAATATCAATGTGTACCATGCAGGCTCCCTCCCATAAAATTAGTTTTCTCCCACTCACTTTCTCCACATATTTCCCAAGATTATAATCAGGCGCAAAAATAATTTCTTTCTCTTTGGGAATCGAATTTACTACCTTAACCGCATTGGAAGAAGTACATATTATATCTGTTTCTGCTTTGATTTCTGCTGAGCAATTGATATACGAAACCACTACGGCATGGGGGTGTTTAGCTTTTAAAGCTTTGAATTCTTCCACCGGGACAGCATCTGCTAAGGAACAACCTGCATTAAAATCTGGAACAACCACTTTTTTTGTAGGATTTAAAATTTTTGCTGTTTCCCCCATAAAATGAACGCCACAAAAGACAATTAAATCGGCCTGCGTTTTTTCCGCTTCTTGTGAAAGACCTAGACTATCTCCAATATAATCAGCTAATTCTTGTATTTCAGCATCCACATAATAATGGGCCAAAATAACAGCATTTTTTTCTTCCTTCAGTCTTTTTATCCCTTCGATTAATTCCTTGCCCTTTGGAGCAGATCTACTAACATAACCAATTTTCTTTGCTTCTTCAACTAAATTCATATGAACTATTACTTAAAATATGCCTTTAAACTTAAATCTAAACTTTTTATTTGATGGGTCAAAGCCCCTACAGAAATATAATCAACCCCTGTTTCACCGTAGGCTCTTAAACTTTCTTCAGTTATTCCGCCTGAAGCCTCTGTGGTAAAACGTTTGTCGATTCTACGAATGGCATCTCTTAAATCTCCTGGACTAAAATTATCCAACATTATACGTTGGACTTTCCCAACAGATAATGCTTCTTCCAATTCCTCTTTGTTTCTAACTTCTATTTCTATTGGAAGATTTAGATTTTCTTTGTCATTATAATTGTTAGCAGCAAGAATAGCTTGTTTAATTCCCCCTGCAAAGTCAACATGATTGTCTTTGATGAGAATCATATCGAATAAACCGTATCGATGGTTTACGGCTCCACCAATCTTACAAGCCCATTTTTCAGCAATTCTAAAATTGGGTGTCGTTTTTCTAGTATCAAGGAGTTTTGCTTTTGTCCCTTCGAGAATATGAACCAGTTTCCTGGTATAGGTAGCAATTCCAGACATTCTTTGCATGCAATTTAAAACCAGTCTTTCTGCAATTAATAAGGATTGTGCTCTTCCTTCCACCTCTAAAACAATATCTCCTTTAAGAATGGAATCTCCATCTTTTTTATAGCTTTGAATAGTTATTTCTGGGTCTACCTGTTTGAAAATTAGGATGGCTAATTCAAGACCAGCCAAAATTCCATCCTCCTTGACCAATAATTTGGCGGTTCCTCTTTTATTTTTTGGAATGGTGGATAAACTGGTATAATCCCCAGGTCCGAGGTCCTCTTGGAGGGCCATCGAAATAAATTCTTGTATTTTTTCTGGTTTTAAATAATCATACATAATGTAAAAGTACGTAGAAATATAGAATTTTAGAATGATAGAATTTTTGTATTTGGGAAATTTTTCTAATTTTGCAGGTGACTATGCAAAAATTACAGAATATTTATCGATTAATCCTATTTTCAATGGTCATCACTTTTATGGTGGTGAGTCCGATGGAAGGTTTTTCGTCTGATTCTGTTAAAGCCTCTACCGAGCAAAAAGAATCAAAAAAAACAGATAATACGCAATCTGAAATTTCTATTTCGAAGGTCTATCAAACGACGAATATATTAAAATTAGATTTCTCTGAGGCTGAATTTTTACCACTTTCTGATTTTCAATTTGAAACTTTTCTTCAGTTAAACTCATTAAATAATCATTCTGTT
>CAZXZK010000016.1:19525-31726 GCA_964645295.1 uncultured Cytophagales bacterium
CAAACCATTGCTTATGCAACGGATTCTACTGGAAAATTAGATCCAGCAAAAAAATTACGATTTGTAGATTCTCTTTGGAAAAAGGAAGTTTACTTGGGTTATACTTTTCAAGATGTTACAACCTATGCTTTACATAAAGGGTTGGACTTAGAGGGTGGATTTCATGCCGTATTAGAAGTTTCACCAGTTGAAATATTGAAAGCAATTTCAGGAAATAATAATGATCCAAATTTCAATAAAGCTTTGGAAGAAGCTGCAAAGCAGCAGTTTAATTCTAATTTGACCTTTAATGAATTGTTTTACCAAGAATTTGCTAAAATTGCTCCAGGGCAAGGTTTAGCTTCTATTTTTGCTAATTCAATCAATAGAGGTAAAATTGACTCAAAATCGAGTGATTCAGAGGTTAAAGCGGTAATTGATGAAGAAATCAATGGCGCTGTAGATCGTGTTTACAAAATTATACAAGCACGTATTGATAAATTTGGGGTAGCCAATCCAAATATTCAACGTTTACCTGGTTCTAATAGGATTCAGGTTGAATTACCTGGGGTTGAAAATCCGGATAGAGCAAGAAATTTATTGTCTAGTGCTGCCAAATTAGAGTTTATTGAATGTTATGAAATTTCAGATGTTCAGGGCAGTTTTGGTTCGCTTGGCAATTTATTAAACCTTGAGAAAAAGGTAATGGAGGGTAATCCAACGAATAACTCTACGGAATCAAGCGAAGATTTATCGGCTCAGTTATCTGGAAATTCAACTGCAGCATCAGATACTTCGATTGCCGAAAATGATGTCCTTTCAAGTTTATTTGTTTCCTTAGGTAATTCCTTAGGAGTGAATGCAAAGGATACGGCAAAAGTAAGTGATATTTTTAGAAGAGATGATGTACGTGCTTTATTCCCTTCTGATTTTTCTTACGCATGGACTGCCAAAGCCATTGAATCTACGAATGGGGATGAAATTTTTACTTTTGAAATGCTTCGTAAAGCACCGCGTCAAAAAGCTCCATTAGAAGGAGATGTCATTACCGATGCAGGGGTTGATTTTGATCAAATGGGAAGACCGGAAGTTTCCATGTCGATGAATGGTTCAGGTGCCAGAATTTGGAAAAATTTAACTGGGGCGAATATTGGAAGAAGAATTGCGATTGTCTTGGATGGTTATGTTTATTCGGCGCCAGTAATCAATGGTGAAATTCCGGGGGGTAGATCTTCTATTTCTGGATCCTTTACCGTGGAAGAGGCCCAAGACTTAGCAAATGTATTGAAGGCTGGTAAATTACCTGCTCCAACTCGTATTGTAGAAGATGCCTTTATTGGTCCTTCTTTAGGAGCCGAATCAATCAATCAAGGGTTAATGTCTATGTTGTTGGGCTTGGCTCTGGTGATTGTTTTCATGGTTGGATATTATGGAAAAGCTGGATGGATGGCTAATTTGGCCCTAATCTTCAACGTATTCTTTATCATGGGAGTTTTAGTTCAAATTCAGGCTGCCCTTACCCTACCTGGAATTGCTGGTATCGTGCTTACCTTGGGGATGGCTGTTGATGCCAACGTTTTAATCAACGAACGAATTCGGGAAGAATTATCAAGGGGGAAGAATTTATTAGAATCCATTAACCAAGGATATTCAAAAGCTTTATCCGCTATCTTGGATGGGAATATTACTACTTTCTTGATCGGAGCTATTTTGATTATTTTCGGATCAGGTTCAGTTAAAGGATTTGGCGTTACTTTATCCATTGGTTTGGCCACCTCTGTCTTTACGGCTGTTTATCTTTCTCATATTTTTGTTGATTTAATGGCTAAAAGAGCTATTAAAGCTGGGAAGGAAAAAGATATGACCTTTGATACTTTTATTTCCCATAATTTGTTTAAAAATTGGAATGTTGATTTTATTAGAAAGAGAAAATTCTCTTATATCTTCTCTGCAATTTTAATTTCAGTAGGTATTTTAGCCATTCTTGCAAAAGGTGGATTTAATTTAGGCGTAGACTTCAAAGGAGGTCGTTCTTATGTGATTGAATTTAATCAACCTGTGGAGGCAGGAGAAATAAAAACAGCCCTACAAGATGATTTTGATGGAAAAAGTGTTGAGGTTAAAACATTCAATGGACCGACCAAACTTAAGGTGACAACCTCTTATTTGGTAGAGGATGAGTCTGCCCAAGCCAACCAAGAGGTGCGTAAGAAATTGGATCAGGGTTTAGAGAAATTTTCGTCTTTGGAACCAAAGGTTTTATCTACCTCTAAAGTTGGTGCTACTATTGCAGATGATATTCTAACTCAATCTTTTGTCTCTATATTATATGCATTAATTGCGATATTTTTGTATATTCTGATTCGATTCAGACATTGGCAATATTCATTAGGTGGTGTGGTTGCTTTAACCCACGATGCATTAGTGGTTTTGGGAATGGTTGGAATCATTCGTTTCTTTGGTTTAGAATTGGAAGTTGATCAAGTATTTATTGCAGCGGTATTGACTGTAATTGGTTATTCAATCAATGATACGGTAGTTGTATTTGATAGAATTCGAGAGGAGGCTGGGCCAAAAGCGGATATGACAAATAAAGAGGGAATGATTGATACAATTAATCAATCCATAAATAAAACCATGTCAAGAACAGTCATGACTGCAACTACGGTGTTTTTAGTGGTAACCGTATTATTATTCCTTGGAGGGGATGTTTTAAGAGGTTTCTCTTTTGCCATGTTTATTGGGGTGATAATTGGGGTTTACTCTTCAATCTTTATTGCTTCGCCGATTGTGATTGACTTTGGAAAAAAGAAAAAATAACTAACGATGAATAAATCTATTTGGAGAAAAAAACCGATGTCAGCTTATGAAGATGATTTTAAAAACAATAAGCTGAATAGGGTATTGGGAAAATGGGGTTTGACCTCATTAGGTATAGGGGCAGTAATAGGTGGGGGTATCTTCACATTAACGGGTATTGCTGCGCATGATTGGGCAGGACCTGGTTTAGCCCTATCTTTTGTAATGGCCGGTTTTGCCTGTACCTTTGCAGCACTTTGTTATGCAGAATTTGCATCAATCCTTCCAGTTGAAGGTTCTGCTTATGCCTATTCTTATGGCACAGTAGGAGAATTTTTTGCCTGGTTAATCGGTTGGAATTTAATTTTAGAATACATGATGGGGGCTACTACAGTGGCGGTTTCCTGGTCAGGGTATTTTGAAAAACTCCTCCATTTATTTAATATTCATTTGCCAATTTGGTTAGTAAATGATCCGGTAACTGCACAGGAAAAAGCGGAAGCTATGCGTGCAGCAGGAGAAATCGTTCCTGATTTTACATTCGCATTTAATTTGCCAGCCTTTTTAATTGTTTTGGTTGTTACCTATATCATTGTAATTGGTATAAAAGAAGCGGCAGGAACCAATAATATGATTGTTTTATTAAAAGTAGTAACGGTAATCTTCGTGATTGTCGTTGGTGCATTTTATATTGATCCAGCTAATTATGAACCATTCATTCCTGAGCCCGTGGTAGATGCCAATGGGGAAACCCATTTTGGTTACCCAGGAATCTTGACTGGCGCGAGTATTATTTTCTTTGCCTATATTGGTTTTGATGCAGTGTCTGCTCATGCTGGGGAGGCAGTGAATCCAACGAAAGATGTTCCATTTGCCATTATAACCTCTTTATTGATTTGTACTTTTTTATACATTTTGGTTACGCTTGTATTAACCGGCATGCAGAATTATAATGAAATGGATTTAAAAGCCCCAGTAGCCTATGCTTTTGAAGGTGTTGGATTACCTGTGGCAACCTATATGATTACTGCCGCTGCTACTGCCGGATTGTTTTCTGTCATGTTGGTGATGATGTTATCTCAAACTAGGATATTCTTGGCAATGGCACAAGATGGGTTAATGCCAAAGAAATTATTCGGAGATGTTCATCCTAAATTTAAAACACCTTGGAAATCGTCTATTTTGGTGGGGATTATTATTTCCATTATTGCTGCTCTGACACCTATTGATAAGGTTTCGGAGTTGACTTCCTCAGGTACCTTATTAGCCTTTGCTATGATATGCGGAGCTGTTTGGTTGTTGAGGGTCAAAAAACCTGAAATTAAAAGGCCATTTAAAGTTCCTTTCTTACCAGTAATTTCTATTTTAGGAATCTTTTGTACCCTTTATTTAATGTGGGGACTTAGAGATGAAACAAAGATGACTTTCGTAATTTGGTGTATTTTAGGAACGATTGTTTATTTTATTTATGCTAGAAACCATAGTAATCTAAATGATTTAGACGATAAAAAGTAGTTTTGGTCAATATTATGAATTGTGAATTGAGAATTGTAATTTTGCATTCTCAATTCACAATTTTTTTAAATGAGTATTATTAATCAGGAACTTTCAAAAAGAAGAACATTCGGAATTATTTCTCACCCCGATGCCGGGAAAACAACCCTTACTGAAAAATTATTATTATTTGGTGGAGCAATTCAAACGGCTGGGGCAGTAAAATCCAATAAAATTAAGAAAGGTGCTACCTCTGACTTTATGGAAATTGAACGTCAGAGAGGTATTTCCGTAGCAACTTCTGTGATGACTTTTGAATATAAGGGTTTAAAAATTAATATTTTAGATACCCCTGGCCATAAAGATTTTGCCGAAGATACTTACCGAACCCTTACTGCTGTTGATTCTGTTATTTTGGTGATAGACTGTGTTAAAGGAGTAGAGGAACAAACAGAAAAATTAATGGAGGTTTGTAGAATGAGAAATACTCCTGTGATTATTTTCATTAATAAAATGGATAGAGAAGGGCAGAATCCATTTGATCTTTTGGATGAATTGGAACAAAAACTTAACTTGAATGTACGACCAATGACCTGGCCAATCAATATTGGTTCGAATTTCAAAGGGGTTTATCATTTATTAAATAAGAGTTTGAATTTATTTTCCGTCCATAAGACAAAAATTGCAGATGATGCTGTTTCAGTTAATATTAATACGGATGAATTAGAAAAGAAAGTTGGAGAAAAGGATGCCCATCAATTAAGAGAAGATGTGGAATTGATTGAGGGAGTTTATGAACCATTTGATAGGGATGCTTATTTGGCGGGAGATATTGCCCCGGTGTTTTTTGGTTCAGCAGTGAATAATTTTGGGGTTCAAGAATTATTGGATACGTTTACTCAAATAGCTCCTTATACCCAGGCAAGACAAACGGATATTCGATTAATTGAGCCAAATGAATCAAAGTTTTCAGGTTTTATTTTTAAAATTCATGCAAATTTAGATCCAAAACATCGGGATAGAATAGCCTTTTTAAGAATTTGTTCAGGAGTTTTTAAGCGTAATACCTTTTATCATCAGGTGAGAGGTTCAAAGAAATTGCGTTTTTCTAACCCTTATAATTTTATGGCTCAGGACAAAGAGGTCATTGAAGAAGGTTTTCCAGGGGATGTTGTCGGTTTATATGATACGGGGAATTTTAAGATTGGAGATACCCTAACTGAAGGGGAAAATTTTAATTACCAAGGAATACCGAGTTTTTCGCCAGAAATTTTCCGAGAATTAATCAATTTAGATCCGATGAAGTCAAAACAATTGGAGAAAGGAATTTCACAATTAACAGATGAGGGGGTGGCCCAGTTATTTCTTCAACCTCAATTAGGAAATAGAAAGATTGTTGGAACGGTAGGTGAATTACAGTATGAAGTTATTCAATATCGTTTGGAACATGAATATGGGGCAAAATGTCGGTTCGATGGGATGTCAATTACCAAGGCTTGTTGGATTACCTCTGATAATCAAAAGGCTTTGGATGAGTTTGTTCGTTTAAAGGGACAGCAAATTGCGATTGATAAGGATGAAAATTATGTATTTTTAGCAGAATCGGATTGGATTCTCCGCATGAATCAAGAGAATAATCCTGATATTGTTTTCCATTTTACATCAGAGTTTAAATTGGGTTAGTATCCGTGGTTACTATTTCCAAATCAAAGTCAGAAAGAAATTTCTTTGGGCAGCTGGAAAATAATAGGCTTCTGTGGTAACTTGTCCGCTTAGATTTACCTTTTGGGTTCCTACTCGTGCATAAGGGCTATATTTTTCTCCCAAAACATTATTAATTCTTAAATTGAGTTCAGGTAAAAATTTCGATTTCAATAAATTAGGTTTCCAGCTAAATCCTAAATGTAATAAACTAAAGGGGTCTAAATAGGCATTTTCTGTATTATCGATATATTGTTTTCCAACAACTTGGGTATACTGGTCTAGGCGAAATTGTTTATTGATATGGTAGGATACGGTTTGGTTGAAGAAGTATCTCGGACTTAATATTGTTTGTACATTTTTAAAGTTTTTAACTATTTGTTGACTGGTATTCTCAATGGTATAATATTGGTCGTAGTTCTTTATCCTTGAATCCATCAGGGTAAAACTATGGTAAATTTCCCAAGGCCATGATTGATTTTGAAATTCATATTCAATTCCTTTTCTTATAATATGATCAATATTGGTGGTAAGCGAATTACTAGAAGTATTAATTTGGCCGGTATTGATGAGTGAATTTTGAAAAGTCATAAAAAACCCATTTAAATTAATTTTTCCATAGGGGGTTTTTAGTTCAGAACCTATTTCCCAATCATTGACTGATTCTGGATTAATTTGTGATTGATGGATATTTTTGGAAGGAAATTCGTCTCCAAAGAAATCTGTACGAGTTGGTTCTCTGAAGGTTGTTCCATTCATGATATAAAAATTCCAATTTGCCTTTGGGAAGTATTTCAAACCAAATTTTGGATTAATAAAATTCCATGCCATGGGTTCTACACTGGCTTGATCTAAATAGATGGAACGAAAATTTTCTCCATAACTAAACCAAACATTTCTAAATTGAATATCCAAGAAAGCCAATAAATTAGGTTGAATTGAATAGGTTAATTTTGAGAAAATAGTCAATTCTTTTTTATAGCCAGTATTGAAAAAAACTGGATGATTCGGAAAAATTCCATTTGGGGCATTTTTCACCCAATTAATCGTTAAAAAATGATCACCTTCAAAATAATTTGCATGTAAGCCATAGGTAATATCCCAGTTTTTTATCAAGGAATTTTTTGAAATAAATCCTCCCCAAAAACGTTGATTTAATTGGTAATTTCCTAGGGCAGAAGTAAATTTTTCCTTTTCATAATTAGGCATATTAATATAAGAATAGGGAATGGATTCAAAAAAATAATGGTAATAAGGGGCCTTCCCAGAAACATAATATAAAGATGCATTTAATGAAGAATTTGCCTTCGGTTTATTAGTAAAAATTAATTGATAAATACCTTGTGTGAATTGATCACCTTCTTCATGTTGATAGGAATTCCCTCTTCTATTTTCCTTTAATTGAGTTTTGTTTAGGCCACCATTGGCCAATAAATCTTTGGCATCAGAGAAAAAAAAATTAAATTTAAATTGGGATTTTTTCCAGAAGAATCCATAAGAACCAATGGCTGAAATAATATGAGATTCGGAGTTTTCTCTATATCCATTTGTATAGATATTCCCTAATTTTAAATAGAGGCCTGAATGATTCTTTTTTATCCCTGATTGATATTCAAATTGGGTATTATTTGATCTGAAGGATCCAAATCCAGTGCTAAAATTAATTTTTTCATCTTGTGAAAAAGTTTTAGTTAGGAGATTAATGGATCCAGCGATGGATGCGGCTCCTGTGGTGGAGGTTCCTACTCCTCGTTGGATTTGGATATCTTCTGCACTTGCAGCCAGACCATTCCAATTATTAAAAAATATTCCTTGAGTTTCGGTATCATTCATTGGAATTCCATTTAGACTAAAGTTTACCCGGGTATTGTCCATTCCCCTTAATCTAAAAAATGAAATCCCGATTGGTCCGCCGTTATCTGTAAAATAGGTAATAGAAGGGCTATGTTGGTTTATTAAAGATGGGATATCTGCGCCATAGAAATTCTGACTTATTGTTTTAGAGTCCAAAGTGGTTTGAGTAATGGGCATCTTGGAGGATGATCTTATGGCAAAGACGGTAACTTCGTTTAAATTCTTTTTCGATTCAATAATTGTTGAATCTTTTATTTGGGCGAAGGTTTGGAAATTGCAAATCAAGAAACTTATTATAATACTGTATTTCATTTATTAGTGGTTTTAAATTTATAGCAGCGGTGCTGCCCAACATCAATCTATAATAATCCTAAGTCTTTTTGTATGGTTTTTACTTTTTCTTTTAAGGATTCATAAACGGTGAAGAATTCTTCTTTATTATTCAATTTTTCATTTACAGAAACATAGAATTTAATTTTAGGCTCTGTTCCGGAAGGTCTAGCGGAAACCTTTGTTCCATCTTCTAATATTAATTGAATAACATTGGATTTTTCAATCCCCAATCCTGTTTGAATAGGGGTTTTATTTCCATTTTCTAGGTTAATAGATGCTAGATTTTCATAATCTAAAACCTTAACTGGTTTTGAGCCAGCTACAGAGGCAGGAACATTGGATCGAAGGTTTTCCATCATCATTTTAATTTCCTCTGCACCTGATTTTCCTTTTTTGGTTAGGGAGATAAGTCCTTCATAATAGAAACCGTAAGTTTGGTACATTTCTGCCAAATAATCAAACAATGATTTACCATTATTTTTTGCATTGGCTGTTAATTCAGCAATCATTGCGCAGGAGGCAATAGCATCTTTATCTCTAACGGCATCACCTATTAAATAACCATAAGATTCTTCTCCGCCTGCTATAAATTTTTCTTTTCCTTCTAATTCTCTTATTACCTGAGCGATAAATTTGAATCCTGTTAGGGTATTATAACATGGAATACCTTTTTCAAGACACATTTTATCGATTAAATCCGTTGTTACTATCGTTTTTGCTACGAACTCATTTCCCTTGAGAATACCTAGTTCTGAATCGATATTTAATAGATAATATAATATCAAACTGGCCATTTGATTACCATTGAGTAATTCCCATTCACCAGCTGGATTTTTTACTGCAGCCCCAACACGGTCTGCATCAGGGTCAGTGGCAATAACTAAATCGGCATCCATTTCTTTTGCCTTCTTTAGGGCCAATGTCATGGCTTCTTTTTCTTCTGGATTTGGATATATCACTGTTGGGAAATTTCCATTTGGCTCAATTTGTTCATCTACAAGGATGATATTTTCAAATCCTAAATTCTTTAGTGCATCAGGAACTAGGGTAATACCTGTTCCGTGTATTGGTGAGAAGACAATTTTTAAGTCTTTTTGTGCTTGGATTATTTTAGGTTGACGAGAATTCAGATTGATAGTCTCTAAATAAGCCTTATCAATTGATTCATCTAATAGTTGAATTTTAGTTGGATCTCCGTTAAATTTAATTTGATCTGCGGAGGCAATTGCATTGACTTCAGCCACTATATTTTTATCATGGGGTGCGACAACCTGAGACCCATCTTCCCAATAGGCTTTATATCCATTATATTCTTTTGGATTATGCGAAGCTGTAATGACCAAACCTGCTTGGCAACCTAAATGTCTTACTGCAAAGGATAATTGTGGAGTAGGACGAAGAGCAGGGAATAAGAATACTTCAATACCATTTGCAGAGAATACATCGGCTGCAATTTGAGCAAAATAGGATGAATTATTTCTTGAGTCGTGTGCAATGGCTACTTTAATTCCTCCTTTAAAGTTTTTATTTAGATAATTTGCGAATCCCTGAGTGGCACCACCTACGGTATATTTATTCATACGATTACAGCCAACCCCCATTTCTCCTCTCATTCCTCCAGTTCCAAATTCGAGGGTTTTATAGAAACTATCTACCAATTGAGTTTCCTGTTGAGTGTCAATCAGGTTTTGAATAGCTTGGCGTGTTTCATTATCGTATGCTGAACTTAACCATAAATCAATGTTGGTTTTAGTGGATGCGTCTAGGTTCATAAATAGTTATTTTAATTTGTATTATTTTTATATTACAATTTAATAAATCCTTCGTAAACTTTTATGGCCGGACCAATTAAATAGATGTTAATATACATATTTTCATTATTTTTTTCAAAACTTACTTGAAGGTTTCCACCTATAGTTTTAATTGAAATAGGACTTTTTATATTTTTTGAATGATGCGCGATTATGGCTGCAGCCGTCACACCTGTCCCACAGGAATAGGTTTCATCCTCCACACCTCTTTCATAGGTTCGAACGAATAATTCGTTTTCTCCGATTTCTTCTACAAAATTAACATTCGTGCCATTTTGATTTTTAAATTCTTCTGAATATCGAATTTTAGCACCATTTTCAAATACATTGAATTCTTTTAGATTAGGGCAGAAACGTACATAATGTGGAGATCCTGTATTGGTATAATGGGCATTATCCAAATTTTCGATAGAATCAACGTCTTGCATTTTTAGGGAAATTCTATCGGGAAAGACTTCTGCTTGATGGGGGCCATCCACCGCGATGAATTCAGTTGAATTTTGAATGATTCCTAAATCATGGGCAAATCGGACTAGGCATCTTCCTCCATTTCCACACATGGTTCCTTCTGTACCATCTGAATTATAATAAACCATTCGAAAATCATAACCAGGGGTATTTTGTAAAAGCATGAGTCCGTCTGCACCAATACCAAATCTCCTATCGCACAAGGTATGAATTTGATTTTTATTTAAGCTAAAAGTTGATTCACGGTCATCAACCACGATAAAATCATTCCCTGTGCCTTGGTATTTATAAAATTTCATGCTTTAAAATTAATAAATTACCTTGAGTTTTAAACTATTAATTTAATTCTTTAATTGATGAAATTAAAGACTATTGATATTTGTATCCAACCAGGTAAAACGGTTATTTATCCAGTCTTTTAAATAATTGACTTCTTCATCCCAGGTATTTCCAATAAATTTATTTGGCCAAACATATATCCCTAAAACGCTCCATATTCCAAAATTCTTGGATGCACTTCCTGAATTAGATAAAAGCTCTTTAAATTTATCAACTTTTGAAATCATATTATTAGCCGATAAATGGGTCGTTTTCAATTCATTCCATCTAGTTTTTATTTTATTTCTGAAATTTGGATCTTCCATTAATCTTTCCCACCAAAAAGGTATAAGCCAAAAATCTCCATTACAACGATCATTAAATTTATAGGCCCATACATTGGTTTCTCCTCCAGAACAATAATCTGCATTTCCAAAGGCCAAATTGAAATCCCAAATAGGTCCCATTGATAATTTTTCATTTTTATCTTTTACCATCCAAGTGCTCAATCTATAACCATCTAGATTATTGGAAATTTCATTCAGTAGGAAAAAATCTACAAATGAGTCCACATTGATATAATTTTGATATCCAATATTAGGATCCATAAAATTTTCAGAAATTAGTACCGACTCAAATTCATGAATATAATTTTGAATATAAGTTTTTTGTTGTGCAGTAATTTCATCGGGTTTAGGAGTGTCATAAACAAACTTTATGGTTTGTCCACTAGCGGCATTCCTAGGATTTATTTTTGATTCAAAAGAATTATTAAAATAATCATTATCCTTATCAATTTTAATTATATAGCCTCCTGTTAAATCTTCCCCTGAATTTTCTGTATCTTTTAATTTGTTTATATCAATTCGATTCCCATCTCTTTTTAATTTTTCCATAAAAACATAGGTTCCTTTGGGAGAACCGTTTAATTTTAGGTCTACAAATTTTGTTCTGGAAGCATACCTTCCCATATCCCTTGATAGTTCATAAATTAAAACATTTCTCATCAAAGATTTGTCCGTATAAGGTGCATATAAAATAAAATCTTCTTCAGCGGGAAAATCTAAAATATTATTACTTATTCCCATATTTGAATTGTCCCAAAGTTCAAAGCCATATTGTTTTTTGGGAAAGGATTGAGAGGACTGACCTCTTATTTCTATTCCGATTTTATGGGAAAAATAAGTGGTGTCATTATTGTTAAATTTAATATTGGCTTCAATTTTCGGTTCATCTGGGATTTCCAAACCATTAGTAGATATTTCAACTTGTACTAATTGATCTTTTGGGTCTATTAGATCTGTGTTAGGGATTTTTTCTTCCTTGGAACAAGAGCTTATGAATAACAGGATTAATTTAATAAAAAATAAAATTGTTTTAAATTTTTGGTGCATGTAGGCTTTCAATTTTTTAGTAATATAAAATTTATTTTAAAAATATTAAT
>CAZXZK010000017.1:0-16963 GCA_964645295.1 uncultured Cytophagales bacterium
CCCCAAGGAAACTGGATTTGAAGGCATTGGCCTTTTCATTTAAAACAATCTCCGTATTACCTTCAAAATTCCTCAGGGTAACAGCGATTGTTTTTTCCGTTCCATCTCGATTAACCTTTAATGAAACCTTTTCCCCTGGTCTTTTTCTTCCAATCATTTCGATTAATTTTGCCCCCTCAGTCACATTTTCTCCATCAATTCCTATAATAACATCATTTATTTTTAAACCAGCATCTTTGGCTGCTGAATTTTCTGAGAATCCACTTATCAATACTCCTCTATCTACCTTTAAATCTTTTTGCGATTTGATTATCGAATTTACCTCTCCGAATGTAATTCCTAAAAATCCTCTCTGAACATTTCCATATTTAATTAAATCGGAAGAAACTTTCTTAACAATACTCACCGGTACAGCAAAAGAATATCCTGCGAATTGTCCTGTTCTTGAATATATTGCTGTATTAATCCCGATTAATTCTCCGTTTAAATTAACTAATGCTCCACCTGAATTGCCCGGATTAACCGCTGCATCTGTTTGGATAAAGGATTCCAAAGCAGCTAATGAGGCACCATTTGAACGAGAATTTTGACCAATGATATTATTTCTACCTTTCGCTGAAATAATACCTGCCGTTACCGTGGATTCCAAATTAAAGGGATTTCCTACAGCTAATACCCATTCTCCTACCTTGATTTTATCAGAATCTCCAAAATTTAAAAAAGGCAAATTTTCTTCTTCAATCTTAACCACTGCAATATCAGAACTTGGGTCAGCAGAAATCACTTTTCCCTCATATTCTTTTTTATTATTTAAAATAACTTTTACCTCCTCTGCATCTTCAATTACGTGATTATTGGTTACAATAAATCCATCTGCTGATATGATGACACCAGACCCAGATCCTTCTTGAATTTGTGGTTCTCTTCTGTTTTCAAACGGATTTCCAAAGCTAAAAAAATCATCAAACGGATTCGAATAACCCCTTAGTTGAACCTTGGCTTTTACCTTAATGTGCACCACGGCAGGCGTTGCCTTTTCTGCAGCATATGAAAATTCACCTGGATTTCCCGGCACAATTTCGGAATTAATGACATTTGTAAATGCAGAGGGCGCTTGATTAATCCCCTGATTTCCCCCAAAATTGAAAAGGTGGTAGGCTCCTAATGTTAATCCACTCGACAAAATAGCCACCACTGCTAACATTTTAATTTGATTTTTCATTTCCATTTTTATTTTATTTTTCAGTGCAAATTTCTTGTTGCTAATTTAACTAAATTTTAGATTGAAAAATTTTCTTATTTTTTCTTTTTAACATTTTTTAAGGTAAAATTGTTCCCAATCCATCCCACAAAAATCATGGATATAGTTCCAAGGATAATCGCCATTTTCTGATCTAATTTAAGTGAATACTCTTCCGGAAAATAATTCAACAGGGATAAATAACCAACGACGATAAGGCCTACTACTGTACTAATGATAGCCCAAAATTTTGATAGTTTTCTATAAAGAAAGGCAATTAAAAATAATCCAAGCATTCCAGAAGCAAATATTCCAGATAAAATCCACCAGGTTTCCAAAATACTTTTTATCCCTATCATGGCAAGGCCAAATCCTAATCCAATGATTCCAACTACCAAGGAACATAGGCGAATTATCTTTAAATTTTCGGAAGGAGACCGGTCCCTTTTTCCGATAAAATCATTCAATAGAATGGTAGCCGAACTATTGATACCATTTGAAATGGCCGACATTCCCGCAGACAATAATGCCGCCATTATTAGGCCCGTCAGTCCAATTGGTACATGATTCTGAATGAAATGGGGAAGAATTTTATCTCCTATACCCTTTTCTCCATATTCTTGGATAAGCGGTTCCAATTCATTTGAATGAGATTGATAAAAGGCATATAGGGCTGTTCCGATAAAGAAAAATAAAAAGGAAACCGGAATATAATAATAGGCCACCGCCCATACAGATTTTTTGGCTTCTTTATGGTTACGTGCTGTATGATAACGTTGAATATAATTTTGATCTACACCAAAATTCGTTAGGTTGATGAATAATCCATAAAGAAAGACCGTCCAAAAACCTGATTTTGAGAAGTCCAATTCAAAACCTCCAAGGCTGAATTTGTCGTTATTTTCGGCAATTTCTAGGATTTCTTTCAAATTAATTTCATGAATAATTATTCCTAAAATAACCAAGGCTCCTATGGTCTTGATAATGGATTGTACTACTTCCGTCCAGATGATTGCCTGAATACCACCCATGAAAGAGTATAAAATAATGGATATTCCAATGATGGTCATGACTGGGGCAATTCCATAACCTGTAAAAGAATGGATTACCAAAGCCATGGCAAAAAAAATCGTCCCCATTCTTGCTAATTGGGTTAGGATAAAACAAATCATCGGATAGAGCGTTGCCCATCTTCCGAATCTTCCTTCTAAATGCGCATAGGCTGAGGGAGTATTCAGTTTTTTATAAAAGGGAATAAAAAATCGAGTAGCAATCAGAGCAGCCAGAGGAATGGATAAACTAAAGGCAAAGGCGTTCCAATTTCCTGAAAAAGCTCTTCCAGGGTCTCCTAGAAAGGTGATAGCAGACAAAAATGTAGCGTAAAAACTTAATCCTAGTGCCCAAGTGGGGATTTTTCCATGGGCTACAGAAAAATCATCTGAATCCTTATTGGAATTTGCAAACCGGATTCCCAAATAAATGACAAAACCCAAATAAGCTAAAACAATCAATATATCAATTAAATTCATGGTATATTCAGGATAATATGCTTGATTTTTTCTCTTTTCCAGGTATAGGTAATATGGATTTTTTCATCCTTGGTTTGAATGATTGCTGGGTAGGAAAATTCTGCTCCTCGTTCATTTTCCAATTCTACTAATTCTTTCCAATTTTCTCCATCTTCTGAAATGGCCACGGATAAAATTCCTCGATTTCCATTTTTTTTGGTGGTAGGATTATAAACCATTACATGCCTGCCATCCTTTAGGGTTACGGCATCAATACCTGAATTGGGATTTAATAAAGAAGTCTTTTTTAATTTTGTCCAAGTTTTTCCTTGATCTTTGGAAAAAGATTGAAGGATATAACCTGTTTTGGATCGACAGACAATGGATAATCTTCCATCCTTTAATTTTAATAAGCTAGGTTGAATTGCAGCCTGCTTGGGCTCATTTAAATAAGCGGTTTTTGTCCAGCTTTTCCCTTGATCTTGCGTGAATTCCATATGAACTCTCCAGCCATTATCTTCCGTGCTTGAAGGAGAAAATAAGGTATTACCAATCATTTCAGGTTTATTTTTTACAGGCCCAATGATTCCTGGGGGAAGACTTTCTGGCTCAGACCAAGTTTTACCTTCATCTTTGGATCGGATAAGCATTCCCCACCATTTGTCTGGGGCAGGCCCTTCCTTATAAAATAATAATAGATCCCCTTTTGGCCACTGAAATAAAACTGGATTCCACGTTGGATACCGTAAATTTTGGTTCTGAATACCATTGGCCACTTCAACAGGGCTTGACCATTTTTTATTTTCATATCGACTGATCCATATCCCTACATCCGGATGTCTTTCATGGGTTCCTCCAAACCAAGAGGCAATCAAGCCCGTATTGGTTTCTTCAATGGTAGAAGCATGGCAAGATGGGAAGGGTGCTTCTAGGTATATAAATTCAGATTTTTCTATTTGGGAAAATAAAGCAATTGGAAAAAGGAAAAATAGGATGATTTTTGTTTTCATTGTTTAAAGAATAGGTAAAGCTTTTCTCAAATAACCATTTTTTTCCTAATTTTGCAAATCATTTTACCAAACGAAGAAACATGTCATTAAGCGAACAGGAATTACTGAGAAGACAAAAAGTGGAAGAATTAAAAAAAATGGGAATAGATCCTTATCCAGCACCCTTATATCCGGTAAATGTTCATTCTAAACAGGTTATTGAAGAATTCTCCGAGGAGAAAAATAATTTTCAAGATGTCTGTTTGGCAGGAAGATTAATGTCGTTTAGAATCATGGGAAATGCTTCATTTGCCGTCTTGCAAGATTCAGAAGGTAAAATCCAATTATATTTTAATCGCGATGTGATTTGTCCGGGAGAAGATAAAACGCTTTATAATACGGTATTTAAGAAATTATTAGATATTGGAGATATTGTAGGGGTTAAAGGGCATGTTTTTAAAACAAAGATGGGGGAGACCTCCGTCCATGTTAAAGAATATACCTTACTATCTAAATCAATTCGACCTTTGCCCATTGTGAAAGAGGCTGAGGGACAAACTTTTGATGCGATTTCAGATCCTGAATTGAGATTTCGTCAACGTTATGTAGATCTAATTGTTAATTCCAAAGTGAAAGATTATTTTCAAAAGCGAGCAAAGATCATTTCTACCATGCGATCGATGTTTGATGCGGAGGGATGGTTAGAAGTTGAAACACCCATTTTGCAACCCATTCATGGAGGTGCAGCAGCAAGACCATTCATGACCCACCATAATACCTTGGATATGCCTTTGTATTTAAGGATTGCCAATGAATTATATCTTAAAAGATTAATCGTGGGTGGCTTTGACGGTGTTTATGAATTTGGAAAGATGTTTCGAAACGAGGGAATGGATAGAACCCATAATCCTGAATTTACCTCTTTGGAGTTCTATGTGGCCTACAAGGATTATTTTTGGATGATGGATTATACCGAAAAGATTTTTAATCAGATTGCTTTCGCATTATTTGGTAAGACACAGGTTCAGGTAGGGGAGAATATTATTGAGCTTGGGGGTAATTTTGAGCGCTTATCCATTGTTCAAGCCATTGAAAAATATACGGGGATCGATGTAAACACCCTAACGGAAGAGGAATTGGGGAAAAAGTGCAAAGAATTGGGGATTGAGGTTACCAAAGAAATGGGGAAAGGAAAATTAATTGATGAATTATTTGGAGAAAAAGTAGAACATCACTTAATTCAACCTACCTTTATCCTTGATTACCCAGTTGAAATGTCTCCATTGACTAAAAAACATCGGAGCGAAGAAGGGCTTGTAGAACGTTTTGAATTATTTGTGAATGGGAAAGAAGTGGCGAATGCTTATACAGAATTAAATGATCCACAAGACCAAAGAGAGCGTTTTGAAGATCAGTTGAGATTAGCAGAAAAAGGAGATGACGAGGCGATGGCCATGGAATATGCTATGCCTCCAACTTCTGGAATTGGTATAGGAATTGATCGTCTGACGATGCTGATGACCAATAATGCGTCTATCCAAGAGGTGATATTTTTCCCTCAAATGAGACCAGAAGTGAAATAAATGTTGAAATATACCCCAAGAATATGCTCGATAACTTATTTAGAAAAAAGTCAATTGATAAAATACTAGCCGATCAAAAAGTTTTAGAATCCATGAAGGACTCTTCTCTGGTGAAAACCCTTGGCGTAAGAGATTTGACTTTTTTAGGCGTGGCAGCTATCATTGGGGCGAGTATCTTTTCTGCCATTGGCCAAGCTTCATTCTATGGTGGGCCAGCAGTCTCCTTATTATTCATATTTACGGCCATGGCTTGTATGTTTACTGCGTTTTGCTATGCTCGATTTGCCTCCACCGTTCCTATTTCAGGTTCTGCTTATTCTTATGCTTATACATCCTTAGGAGAAATTATGGCCTGGATTCTTGGTTGGAATCTATTATTGGAATATGGAATTTCCAATGTTGCTGTAGCCATTTCTTGGTCTAAATATTTTGTAGATATGCTGGAAGGGATGGGAATTTCTGTGCCGGAGTTTATCACGATGGACTATCTTTCTGCAAAGCGGGCTTACAATGAGGTGGTTCCTTTATTGCAACAAGGACAGGTTTTGGCTGAATTATCAGTTAATTTAAGAGAGGGTTACCAGGCATATCAAACTGCACCTATCATAGGCGGAATACATTTTGTAGCAAATTTGCCTGCCTTGTTGATTACCGTCCTGATAACCGCCTTGGTATATATTGGAATCAAAGAATCCAAGAATACCAATAATATTTTAGTGATATTAAAATTATTTGTGATTTTATTGGTAGTATTTGTTGGGGCATTTTATGTTGAAACTGAAAATTGGTCGCCTTTTGCACCAAATGGAGTGGCAGGAGTTTTAAAATCTGTTGCAGCGGTAAGTTTTGCCTATATTGGATTTGATTCCATTTCTACAACGGCAGAGGAATGTAAAAATCCACAAAGGGATATACCAAGAGGCATGATGTGGGCCTTAATTATTTGCACAGTACTTTATGTGATGATTACTTTTGTACTCACGGGTATCGTTCCATCCAACCAATTAGAAGGAATTCAAGATCCTTTGGCATACATGTTTTCTTTCATAGGTTTAAACGGGGTATCAGGCATAGTAGCGGTTTCTGCCGTAATAGCCTTGACTTCAGCCTTATTGGTCTATCAATTAGGACAGCCAAGGATATGGATGGTGATGGCCAGGGATGGATTATTGCCAAAAAGATTTGCAAGGGTAAGTAAACGATTTCATACGCCGAGTTTTTCTACTTTGATGACAGGATTATTGGTAGGAATACCTGCTTTATTTGCTAATTTAGAAGAAGTTATCAATTTGTCTTCTATCGGCACCTTATTTGCTTTTTTATTAGTATGCGGAGGCGTTTTAATCCTGGATTTGGATCCAGAAAATCAAAAGAAATCAAAATTTAAAATTCCCTATATTAATTCTTCCTATTGGATATTAGGAACTTTTTTAATTGCTTTAATCTTTTTTTGGCCCCAAGATTGGTTGGTTTGGCTAGAGGCCCATATTTACGGTACGGATAAATTGAATAATTGGATAATGACTTTCTTTTTTATATCCTGGTTGACTCTAGGAATCTTTTCGGTTAGCCATCGATTATCCATGATTCCAGTATTGGGAGTTTTAGTGAATTTGTATTTAATGACCCAGATGGGAGCAGAGAATTGGGAACGATTTTTTATTTGGTGTGCCGTAGGATTTACGATTTATTTTAGTTATTCAAGAAAGAATTCAAAATTAAAGGAGGCCTAATGAAACTGGCCATTGTCATATTAAATTTTAATACCAAACATTTCTTGCAGGAATACTTGTCAAAGGTCTTGGAATTTTCTCCACAGGCGGATATTTGGGTCATTGACAATGGATCATCGGATGGTTCATTCAACTATTTAAAGGAGAATTTTCCCGAAGTATCCTTGGTGAAACTGGAGACAAATTTAGGCTTTGCTGGGGGGTATCAAGAAGGATTAAAATCCATCATGGCTGATTGGTATGTATTATTAAATTCGGATATATTGCCTTCCAAGAATTGGTTGGCGCCACTCATTAATTATGTTCATGAGCATCCGATGGTTAAAATTGTTCAACCTTATTTGTATACCATGTATGATCAGGATTTATTTGAATATGCAGGAGGTGCAGGGGGTTATTGGGATTATCTGGGCTATCCTTTTTGTAGAGGGAGGGTTTTTCATCATTTAGAAAAAGATCAGGGGCAATATCCTAGCGGGAAAGTTGGTTGGGCAAGTGGGGCGGCTTTGATGATCGATGCAAAAGTATTTTGGGAAGCAGGTGGTTTTGATGAGTATTTTTTTGCCCACATGGAAGAAATTGATTTATGTTGGCGGGTACAAAGAATGGGTTATGAAATTCATGCCGTGGAAGATTCAAAAATACAACATTTGGGAGGAGGGACCCTTCCGATAGGTTCACCCTATAAAACTTATTTAAACTTTCGTAATAATTTGATTTTATTGTTTAAAAATCTGCCTTTATCCCGCTTTATTTTGGTTTTATTTGCAAGATTGATTTTAGATGGAATAGCTGGATTAAAATTTATTTTTGAAGGAAAAGCCAAACATTGTCTAGCCATCATTCATGCCCATTTTGGGTTTTATGCATATTTGTTTAAGAAAAAGAAATTGATGCCATTTAGCAAAACTGGAAAAATTGAATATTACAAGGGTTTTATCCTAACCAAATTATAAATCCCAAACAGTTGGGTGGTTACGATCTCTCAGGTATTTTTTTATATTCATCCAAAAAGCCAATACGAGATAAATGATGACAGGAGAGCCTAAAGTAAAGAAAGAGGCATAAATAAAATATAAGCGAATACTATTCGAAGAGATTCTTAATTTTTCTCCCATTCTTTGGCAAACTCCAAAAGCTTGATATTCAATTAGATACTTTATTTTTTCCATTTTTAAACTTTTCTAATATTATTTAGAACAAATTTAAACTTCTATTGTTATAACAAATGTACGTATTTCTAAAAAAAATACCTACAATTACGAATTTAATCATAAATATCTGGTTAAATAAGTTGTAATATCAATTATTTTAATTAGTTTTGGCGCGCCGAAAGGCTATTACATTTTTAATTTTTTATTATGCAAACTGGAGTAGTAAAGTTTTTTAACCAATCAAAAGGATTTGGTTTTATTGTCGATGACAAATCAGGTAAGGACATTTTTGTTCACATTACCGCATTGAATGGAATTTCTTTAAATGAGAACGATCCTGTTACATTTGAGGTTGTTGAAGGCAAAAGAGGCCTTAACGCTACAAATGTTCAAAAATCATAATATGATTTCAGTGAAAAAAAAGGTTGTTGGAATTTTCCAGCAACCTTTTTTTTGTATTTCTAGCTCCAATTAGTTTCTTCTATTCAGAATGGAAACATAATATAATAACTGAGCCAACATACCTAAAGCAGCCGCCACATAAGTCATTGCCGCCCACCATAGGGCATCCTTCGACATAGCATATTCGGCATTATTTACGATTCCATTATTTTTTATCCATTTTAATGCTCTATTAGAGGCATCGAATTCTACAGGAAGTGTTATGAAACTAAATAAGGTTGCCATCGCGAACATAGCAACCCCGATGGTCAATAAGGTAGCATTTCCGGTGGAATAAATGACAAACATGCCAATCATTAAAAAGATGGGCATGAATCCATTTACTGCTGATAACATCGGAACCATGGCGGATCTGAACTGTAAAAATGAGTAAGCTGTAGCATGTTGAACAGCGTGGCCACATTCATGAGCTGCCACCGCAGCGGCTGCCGCATTTCTTCCATAGTAAACATCTTCGGATAGATTCACGGTTTTTTTAGAAGGGTCATAGTGGTCAGTTAATCTACCTCCCACATGAATCACTTGCACATCATAGATTCCATTATCATGAAGCATCTTTTCTGCAATTTCAGCACCTGATAAACCAGACTCCAAGGGAATCTTGGCATATTGCTTAAATTTAGATTTAAGTCGTGCTGAAATAATCATGCCGATAATGGCAAAAATAATTCCTAAAAAATAAATTCCTGTCATTGTTGTATTTTGTTTATAATATTTGTTGTCGAATAATTTTCTAAATAATCAATAGTTTCAACTTTTCCTCCATTCGCGATTACTTCTTTTGCACCCACGATGTCATGAATGGAATAGTCGGCACCTTTCACTAAAACGTTTGGTTTTAATTTTATTATCAAATTTAAAGGAGTTTTTTCAGAAAAAATAACCACAAGGTCGATAAATTCCATGGCTGCCAAAATGCGGGCTCTGGCTTCCTGAGAGTTAATGGGTCTATTTTCTCCTTTAAGTTCTTTTACAGATTGGTCAGAATTCAGGCCAACAATTAATTTGGTTCCTTTGTTTCTGGCCTTTTCGAGGTAATCAATATGGCCTAAGTGGATAATGTCAAAACAACCATTGGTAAAAACAATGGATTCATCTTTCCAATTGGCGATGGTTTCTATGGCTTGTTCTAAAAGAACTATTTTAGTTTTTGTCTGCATGCTTCTTTTTTGAAAAAATAATCATATAAGCAATTCCTACTATTCCAAATAACAAAATTGTAGCCATTTGGGTTCCATGAAAAAAGGTTGCCAGAGCAAATCCATCGGAGGGTTCTAGGCCATAAAATACCAGGCTTGTAGCTACTAAACTATGATAGGAGCCGATTCCACCCTGCGTAGGGATAATCATTCCCACTGTCCCCATGGTAAAGGTTGTTAAAATAATAGTCCAAGAAAGATCGGAGGTAATAGGAAAGGAGAGAAATAAAAAATAAATCCCAAGGTAATAAAAAAGCCAAATAAGTAGTGTATACAAGAAAAAAAGAGTGGGATTTTTTATGTTTAAGGCAGAGGTAAGCCCTTCTGATAATCCTTTCATGAATTTTCCAATGATTGGAATTTTTTCTAATAATTCAAGATGAATTTTTTTTGATTGGATTAAATAAAAGATGGAAAAAGCCAAAAGGATGAACCCAATCAGAAAGCCGATCAGGAAGCCTTGATGTTCTTTTATATTGAAATTGGGAAAAAGGAATTCTTGAATGGGTTCAAAACTCCAGAGGAGGGTAATGAATAAAACGATAATCATTGAGAGTAAATCAAGGATACGTTCTGTAATGACGGTTCCAAAAGATTTTTCAAATGGAATATGATCAGTTTTTGTCAGGGCTGCACACCGAGAAATTTCACCCATTCTGGGGAAAACAAAATTGGCGATATAGCCCACCATCACGGCCATAAAACTGGATAGGCCTGTGGGATGATAATTTAAGGTGTTTAATAATTGATTCCATCGTAAACCTCTTAAAATATGGGCAAGAATGGAAATGATGAGGGAGGCGATTACCCAACGATAATCTGCTTCTTTAAAATATCCGACTATTTTTTGCCATTCAACCCCAGAGGAGGAAAATGACCAATACAAAAGTGCTATGGCTGCAAGGGATGAAAGGCTGTATTTAATGAATGATTTCACAAAAGAAATTAATAAGAACCTGAATTAAAGAATAAAACGCAATATAATAGTGAAAATTAAGTATTTTTTTGTAAATTTGCACATTCTGATACCTTTTTGGTATTAGTTTAACCAAATAACATGATTTATGAGGATACTATACGTTTCTAGCGAAGTAGACCCTTTTTTAAACACTTCAAAAATTGCTGAATTTATTAGAAAACTACCTTCAGCAATGCAAGACAAAGGATTAGAAATTAGAATTCTAGTACCACGCTTTGGTGTGATTAACGAGAGAAAAAATCGATTACATGAGGTTGTAAGGTTATCTGGGTCAACCGTTCCTGTGGGTGAAGAGGATAAACCCCTGACAATTAAAGTGGCTTCGATTCCTTCGGCAAAATTGCAAGTATACTTCATTGATAATGAGGATTTATTCCTAAGAAAAAATACCCTTAAGGATAAAGATGGTAAATTCCTTGTTGACAACCACGAGCGTGCCTTCTTTTTCTGTAAAGGTGCATTAGAAACCGTCATCAAGCTAGGTTGGGCTCCAGATATTATTCATTGTAATGACTGGATTTCGGCATTAGTTCCATTATATATTGAAAAGCATTTCAAGACCAATCCGGTGTTAAAAGATGTTAAGACCGTCTTTACTCCACATAATACTTATTTTGAACATACGTTTAAAGATGAAGAATTATTAGAGAAAGCCAGATTAGGTGATATAAGTGATGAAGATTTAGCTCTATTAAGTCCGGGTAATTACGAAGCTTTCCTGAAAATTGGAGCTCAGTATGCCAACAAAATTATTACCTTAGATACCGCCAATGAAGTGGCTAAATCAATTGCAGATGAATTTCAAACTAAAACCCATGCTAATATTTCTGAAAATGACATCGATTTCTTCGAAAAATTTTATTTGGAATTGGGGGAAAGTTAGTATCCTATTTATTTATTTGGTTTTATCATCTTGTAGCGATCCGAAAGAAATTGGATCTGAACTTTTTTCTGTGGAAGTGGGGGTCAATTATACCGATACTATCACGGTGAAATCTTCAACGGTTTTATTAGATTCAATCTATTCTGATCATTCCAATTCTTTGGTTTTGGGTTCTTATTTTAGAAATGATGTTGGGGCGATAAAAACTTCCTTTTTCTCTCAAATTTCCAATGTGGATAGTTTAAATGCAGATGCTAATTCGGTTTATCAATCATTGAAATTGAAGTTGGTATATTCCTTTTATATTGGAGATACCAATAAATCACAATCTTTTACCATTCATCAATTAAAAGATACCCTCAATATTCGTGCGCCTTATTTTACCAATCAAGAGGTAAGCTATGATCCAAACCCCTTGGCGAGTGTTTCGTTTCAACCTTCCGTCTATAAATATCGGTCCATGGTGGGCGATACGGTTGTATTTGATACTTTATCGATTGAATTAAATGAACAATTTGGAAGAAAATTGTTTGATTATTATAAAACTCCTACAACAGCGGTGGGTGGGGTAGCATTTAGAAGAGATTTCAAAGGTTTGTATTTTAGATCGACAAATAATGATAAAAATGCAGCGGTTCTTTCCTTTAATCCGGGAACCTCATTGATTGAATTATCGTATTTAAAATCTCCTTCCGATACAACTGTTAAAAAAATCAATTATTATTTCGCCTTGAATGATTTTTTCGGTGGAGAAACACAAACCAGAAATACGGTGGTGGAAATAGACCGTTCACAATCATTTCTTCCAAATTTAACTAGGAAAGGTCAACTTATTCCATCTGAAAATACCCGAAATACGACCTATGTTTCAGCAGGTTTTAAATTCGCCACCTTGGTTGATTTGCCTTATCTGACCAGCTTAACAAATGATCGAAATATTGCCATCAATAAAGCAACTTTAGAGGTACCTATTGAAGAGGGATTTGATTTGAATTTTATGATGGCAACCTTAAATCTTGCCAAGGTAAATGCTGATAATACCCTTCGAAAGGTCAATGGTTCAATTGTAGGTGTTGCTGAAGAGGGAAGTACCTCCAGTATTGCTTCTTCAGGGTATAATGTTCCAACCAATAGTTTTATTTTTAATGTAACGAGTTTGGTTCAGAATATCATTTCTAAGAAAGAAACAGAAACCAAATTTTTGATTACCCCAATTATTTCTGCGCAATTGGACGGGAAGAATGGGATAAAAATGATTCAGCCAACCTATACGCCTATCAATGCCGCGAAGGTGAAATTAAAGCTTTATTATTCCTACGTACCTAAATAATTCAATCAGCATCTAGGTGAAAGGGGAATTTATCCCTGAATTTATCTAATTCTTTTTTGGAAAAATTTATTTCAATGAGTTCTTCCAACTCAGAATCGGAATTAAGAGGGGTTCCATCGAATTGAAAGGCTTGGGAATGACCATTGTATTTTTCTCTCATTCCACTGGTACCTACAATATTGACCCCTGCTACATAAGCCTGATTTTCAATCGCTCTAGCTGGCAATAGGCTTTTCCATGCCCGAATTCTTGATTTTGGCCAATTGGCCAAAAATACGGCTAAATCATAAGTTAAATGTTTGTTTCTGCACCAGGTAGGAAAGCGTAAATCGTAACAGATATAAAGACTTATTTTCCATCCTCTATATTCAATGATTTTATTTTTGTCGCCAGCTTTAAATAAATTCTTTTCCTCAGATAGTTGAAATAAATGTCTTTTATCATAATGGAAGACCTGACCTTCTGGATTGACTGCCAAAGCACGGTTATAAAGATTCCCGCCCTCTTTGCATTTAATGGACCCAATGAGGAGTGCATTTGTCCTTTTAGCCATTAATATAAGCCATTTTGTGGTTTTTCCTCCCATTATTTCACTGGTAGATTCATCAAAATTAAAACCTGTGGTAAACATCTCAGGCAATAAAATAATATCTGGATGAGAATCAATCGAACTTAATTTTTCTTCTAATTGAGAAAGATTGGCATCAATATCATTCCAATACAGGGATGTTTGAACAAGTATGCATTTTAGATTATGAAATTCCATAGGATTGGAGTTTTTTTATTTAATTCACACTTTTTTTAAAGAAATTTTCTAGGCTACCTTCTTTTTTTATTTCTGCCATCGACCGATTGGCCACTAAATTTCCTTGGTGAATGATCAATACCTTATCGCAAATTGCCTCTACTTCTGATAAAATATGGCTTGAGAATAGGATGGTTTTATTTCGTCCAATTTTCTTGATTAAATTTCGTACTTCCTCCATTTGTAGGGGATCAAGACCTGATGTTGGCTCGTCTAAAATTAATACTTTAGGGTCATGAAGGATGGCTTGTGCGATACCCACACGCTGTTTATAACCTTTAGATAATTCTTTGATTTTTTTGTTTTGTTCAACAGTAAGGCCTGTAAATTCAATGACTTCCTCTACGCATTTCTTTAAATTTTCACTTTTGATTTTTTTTAAGGATCCTATAAAAAGGAGAAATTCGCGAATATACATTTCCGTGTAAAGTGGATTTTCTTCGGATAAGTAACCAATCTCTGATGGGTCATGGATATTAATTTGTCCGCTATCCGGAGGAAGCAAACCCATCAACATTTTTAAAGTAGTTGATTTTCCTGCCCCATTCGGCCCTAAAAATCCAATAATTTGAGATTCTTCTAATTCAAAACTAATGGAATTAACGGCTATTTGTTTACCATAAGATTTTTTTAGATCAGAGACTAGAATGTTCATGATTATTCAGAAATGATATTAGCAAATTTAAGGTTTTTGAACAAGAATATTGTAAATTTGTTATGATTTATAGATTATCAAAATAGGGTATGTTTAAAGAAATAAAGATTGACTCAATCGAATCCGCCATTGAAGATATAAAAAATGGAAAGGTAGTTATTGTAGCGGATGATGAAGATCGTGAGAATGAAGGTGATTTTATATGTGCCTCTGAAAAAATAAGTCCGGAAATCATCAATTTTATGGCAAAAGTGGGTAGGGGTTTGATTTGTGTGTCTCTTCCTGAAAAGCGAACTGAGGAACTTGAATTAGAAATGATGGTTCAAAAAAATACCGCTCAATTTGATACGCCCTTTACCGTTTCTGTTGATTTAATTGGTTATGGTTGTACTACGGGAATTTCAGCATCTGATCGATCAAAGACAGTGGCAGCCCTGGTGAATCCAAAAATTAAAGCGAAGGAACTGGCGCGCCCGGGACATATTTTTCCCTTGCGGGCAAAAGAAGAAGGGGTTTTAAGAAGGGCAGGTCATACGGAAGCCGCCTCTGATTTAGCCGAATTATCAGGTTTATATCCTTCTGGGGTATTGTGTGAAGTCTTACAGGAAGATGGAGAAATGGCTAGATTACCGAAATTACGTGAAATTGCCGATCAGTTTGACTTAAAATTAATTACGATTAAGGATTTGATTCAATATAAATTACATCAAGAAAGTTTAATTGAAAGACAGATTGCTGTAAAAATGCCAACCGAATTTGGGGATTTTGAATTAGTGGCCTATAAACAAATGGCTTCTGGTGATACTCATTTGGCATTGGTAAAAGGGGAATGGGCCAAGGATGAACCAGTGATGGTTCGAGTTCATAGTTCTTGCGTCACGGGGGATATTTTTGGATCTTGCCGTTGTGATTGTGGATCACAATTACATAAAGCCATGGAGATGGTCAATCAAGAAGGAAAAGGGGTTGTTTTATACATGTTTCAAGAAGGAAGAGGCATTGGCTTGATAAATAAATTAAAAGCCTATAAATTGCAAGAGGAAGGTTTCGATACGGTAGAGGCTAATTTGGAATTAGGCTTTCAACCAGACCAAAGAGATTATGGGGTTGGAGCACAAATTTTACGGGATTTAGGAATTTCTAAAATTAAATTAATTTCAAATAACCCTAAAAAACGGGCTGGTTTATTAGGTTATGGTTTAGAAATCATTGAAACCATTCCAATTCCAATTGCCCCCAATCCTCATAATGAGGTATATTTAAAAACCAAAAAAGAAAAACTAGGTCATAAAATATAAAAAATGATTGAAGTTAAGGATATCCACAAATCTTTCGATGACCATGAGGTCTTAAAAGGTATCTCAGGCACCTTTGAACAAGGTCAAACTAGTATGGTTATTGGGAGTAGTGGCACTGGAAAGTCAGTTTTGCTTAAATGCATGATTGGAATCTTAAAGCCTGACCGCGGAAATGTGTATTTTAATGGAAGAGATATTGTAAGCTCAGGTCCGGACCTTGTTCGTGAAATTAGAAAAGAAATGGGTGTATTGTTTCAAGGAGGGGCTTTGTTTGATTCGAAATCGGTCTTAGAAAACGTGAAATTTCCTTTGGATGTTTTAACCGAACAGCCTGAGGAAGAAAAGATTGAGCGTGCCATGACCTGTTTGAAAAGGGTACAACTAGAGGATGCAGTCTATCAAATGCCCTCAGAAATTTCCGGTGGTATGAAAAAAAGAGTTGGCATTGCGAGAGCAATAGTGATGAATCCAAAATATCTTTTTTGTGATGAACCCAATTCAGGTTTGGACCCGCTCACCTCTACAAAAATTGATAATTTGATTCAAGAGATTACGAAAGAATATAATATTACGACCGTAGTTATTTCCCATGATATGAATTCCGTCATCCGAATGGGCGAGAAAGTACTTTTTTTATCGGAAGGGGAGAAATTATGGGAGGGGAGTGCTCAAGAAATTCGAGGATCTGGTATACAGGCATTGGATGAATTTGTTTTTTCAAAACTGACATAATATGTACGAACACCCTTTATACGATCGGGTCAAAGAAAAATTCCCCTTAAAAAAATTGAATAGTTTTGGGATTGATTCTACAGCTAAATTATTTTTTTGTTGTCAGTCTGAAGAAGAATTCTTTGAAATCCGATATTCAGATTTTTATCGAAACAACCAAGTGGTATTCTTAGGAGAAGGATCCAATGTTTTATTGCCAGAATACATAGATGGTCTTGTAATAAAAAATAATATTCTTGGCATTGAACGAATTGATGAAAATGCTAATTATGCCTGTTTAAGAGTAGGAGCAGGTGAGAATTGGCATGATTTTGTAATGTATGCTTTATTGCAAGGCTACTATGGTTTAGAAAATCTTGCTTTAATACCCGGGACAGTTGGTGCGGCTCCTATGCAAAACATTGGGGCTTATG
>CAZXZK010000017.1:16973-20739 GCA_964645295.1 uncultured Cytophagales bacterium
GACAGTATCTTTAAAAATAAATCAAAAGGGAAATATTTGGTTACGCGTGTTGTATTTCGATTAAGGAAAAATGCGGATTTAAAATTAGAATATGGTGCTATTAAGGAGGTTTTGACTGCGAAAAATATTCAAGATCCACAGCCAATGGATGTGGCAAAAGCGGTTATAGAAATCAGGTCTTCTAAATTACCTGATCCGCATAAAATAGGTAATTCAGGTTCTTTTTTTAAGAATCCGGTTATTCACCAAGGGCGTTTTGCCGATTTATTAAAAAGTTATCCTGACCTCCCTTCCTATCCAACAGAATGGGAAGATAAGGTTAAAATTCCTGCAGCCTATTTAATAGAAAAAGCTGGTTGGAAAGGGAAAATCATAGGTCAGGCTGGAGTGCATGATAAGCAAGCCTTGGTTTTGGTAAACCACGGACAAGCTAAATCATTTGAAATTATTCAATTAGCGGAAGCGATTAAAAAATCGATTAAAGAACAATTTCATATAGATCTTGAAACAGAAGTAAATATTATTCCTCAATAAAATGAAATTACCTAAACAGGAAAATCAAACATTCTTTCTAATGGCTGGATCTTGCGCTATTGAAAGCGAAGATTTGGCTTTTGAAATAGCGGAAAAGATCCATCTTGTCACCCAAAGATTGGGTATTCCTTATATTTTTAAGGGGTCTTATCGAAAGGCTAACCGAACAAAGATTGACTCATTTACCGGTATTGGTGATATTAAAGCCTTAGAAATTTTACATAAAGTGGGAAGACATTATGATATTCCAACCGTAACGGATATTCATGAATCGAATGAGGCTTCCATGGCCGCTGAATATGTAGATGTTCTTCAAATTCCTGCCTTTTTATGTCGACAAACTGATTTGCTTGCAGCGGCGGCAAAAACTGGGAAGGCTGTTAATATCAAGAAAGGACAATTCATGGCTGGCCAATCTATGGGCTTTGCAGTAGAAAAGGTCAAACACGAAAATCCTGACGCGATTGTTTATTTAACCGATCGGGGAAATTCTTTTGGATACGGGGATTTAGTGGTAGATTACCGAAATATACCTGAAATGAAAAACTTTCATGTGCCAGTAATTATGGATTGTACCCATTCTCTCCAAAGACCTAATCAATCTGGTGGGGTGACAGGTGGCCAACCAAAATTAATTGAAACGATTGCGAAGGCAGCGATTGCTACTGGGGCAGATGGATTATTTATTGAGACACACCCAAATCCGGCGGTAGCTAAATCAGATGGAGCAAATATGCTTCCTTTAGATCAATTAGAATCTTTATTGGAAAAATTAATTAAGATAAAAAAAGTCCTTTAATTTTATCAATTTCTTGTTAGGATATAAATACCTAAAATAGGAAATTTGTTCTATGAGAAAGGTTGTGGGCTTGATTTTTTTTTCCTGGCGTATTTTCGCACAAGATTTGGATCAATTAGATGATGCCAATGCTGAATCAACCAATTATTATGCCTTACATAAATTGGATTTAAATGAATCTTCCATTCAAGATTTTGAAAATTTATTACTTTTAACGCCAAGTCAATTACAAGAATTGGTCGATTTTCGAAATCGTCAACGCTTTTCCTCGAATTTTGAGATTCAAACACTTCCTTCATGGGATTTAGCAACTTGTCGGAAAATTCATGCCTATTTACGGCCACTAGAAGCCGTATCCAACAGAAAATGGAGCAGTGATTTTAAGGTGATTGTACGTTCTAATCGGACCTTGGAGGAGAAAAAAGGGTTTAGTCTACCAACCCCCAAAAGCAAAACAAGGTATTTGGGAGACCCATGGGGTCATTATTTGCGTTTTCAGGCAGGAAAAGACCGGGGCCCTCAAATTGGACTCAGCCTTCAGAAAGATCCCGGAGAATCAAACTATCTGGATTTTCTATCGGCTCATTTAGGGATTGAGATCAAGGGGTTTCGGATTATCTTAGGGGATTATACCAATCAATGGTCGCAAGGTTTGATTCTTTCGGGTGGTTTTTTTCTTGGGAAATCTTATCAATCAATTGTCTCGACCCAAAAAATTATTCAATCTGCCAGACCTTATACATCCTCTGGTGAATCTAATTTTAACCGAGGGATTTTTTTGGAAAAATTAGTTGGAGATTTTCGGATTCAGTTGAATTTACTTAAGAACCCTTTGGACGCCACGATCATTCAACTAGATGATGTTAGCTATTTTTCCACGCTTTACACGGATGGATATCATCGGACGAGTTCGGAATATAATCGAAAGCATTCCGTTGAACTAAAGGGTCTTGGTTTGAGTTTGAATTATATAAGACCAAAATTTCAGCTTGATTTTAATCTTTTGTACCAAGAATTTAATCCTGGTAAAATTCAATCAGAAAAGCCCTATCAAGCCAATAATTGGTATGGGAATCATTTATGGAATTATTCTCTTGGATATACTTTTCATCCTCATTCCATTCGTTGGGTGGGAGAGTGGGCTATGGGAAATCAAGCCTTGGCTACAAGCCATGGATTAATTCTCCCATTTTCTAAGAAGGTCAATGGGTCCTTACTTATTCGATATTATTCCTCTGGATTTTATGCAATTCAATCTAATGGTTTCAGAGAAAATACTACCACAAATAATGAGTTAGGAATTTATTTAGGGCAAGAGATTATTTTTTCAAAAAGGAAAAAACTTTGGTTGTATCAGGATGTATTTTTATTTCCTGAAATGAAATATCAAGTTTCCCAAAGAAAATCCTTTGGATGGGAAATGCTTGGGAGAATGCAGTGGAATAAAACCAATTTTTCACAATTAAAATATCAATCTAAACAAGAGGATGGTCTGTTTTCATCCATTATTCGTCAGCACCATTTTCAATTTTTAGAGGATTTTTATTTTGAAAAAAGATTTCGGTTTAAAATCCATGCTCGATTTCAGTATACGGCTATCCTTAATCAGACCTCCGTCAATCATGGACTTTCTTTGTTGGTTGATCAGCAAACTAAATGGAAAGGGCTTAAGGTGATTTTGAGGGAGTGGTTATTTTTTACAGATGATTATGACTCACGCATTTATAGCTATGAACCTGGTTTGCAATATAATTTTTCTATACCGGCCGTATACGACAAAGGCTTTCGTGGTATTTTGGTTTTGGAACAAAAGATCCTCCAACAAGTTAAGATAGGAGTTAAAATTGCTCGGTTGAATTATTTTTTTAAAGAGACAATTGGATCTTCCTACGAAGAAATTCAAGGAAAACACCGGACCGATGTGATATTTCAACTAATTTATTCTAATTAGATACCCACATATTTTTTTAAAAGAATGGATTTTAAATCCTCCCAAGCTGAAATAGATTTTTCCTCTAAGAAATTAGGATATCTTTCAAGAATATGTGATTCCCAGTTTTCTTCTGAAAGCTCTTTTTCTAGGAAAGACATGAATTCTCTGAATTTTTCATTATCTCCATCAAATAAACCAATGGTAAATTGAATTTTTTGATTTAAACTAAAGGCTGAACTAATATTTTCAACTAATTTATTTTCAACCATGTATTTCAAGGATTTCACTTGCACTTGGTGAGTTTCAAATAATTTTTTAGCCACCTCCTTTTCACTTTTCTCTATTCCCTCTTCACTTTTCACTATTCCCTTTTCACTTTTCTCTATTCCCTCTTCACTTTTCTCTATTCCCTCTTCACTTTTCTCTATTCCCTCTTCACTTTTCACTATTCCCTCTTCACTTTTCTCTATTCCCTCTTCACTTTTCTCTATTCCCTCTTC
>CAZXZK010000017.1:20839-23253 GCA_964645295.1 uncultured Cytophagales bacterium
CTCTTCACTTTTCTCTATTCCCTCTTCACTTTTCTCTATTCCCTCTTCACTTTTCTCTATTCCTTCCTCACTCCTACCTGTTAAAATATCTTGAAAGGTATCTGGTTCAGGTTCAACAACCTTCTCTTCCCTCTTCTCTCTTTTCTCTTCCCACTTCACTATTTCTTTTTCCCTTTTCCCAATTCCCTCTTCCCGTATGATTATTTCATTTCCACCTAAAGAAATAATCCAATCATTCCAAATATTTTCAGGAAATTGTACTTGAAGAATCAAGGTATTGGCCATTTGTTCCCATTTTTCTTTCATTCTAGGATTAGACCAATTAAAATTGGGTAGGATGGTTTTTATTTCTTCTCCTAAAAATTCTTTTTTTAAAGATTCTTTGATTTGCAATAATATTTCTGGATGAATATCTTCTTGCAATAAATCTTGAAAACTTTTAACCTTTTCGTTAGGGTTCCAATAATGTAAGAATAGCGACGGTTTTTTCATTTCTTAATTAAGATTTAAGACTTTACAAGCCTTCATGGCAGCAATTTGTTCAGCTTTTTTCTTGGAAAAACCAATACCTTCTGCGACCTCTTTTTCATCTATTACAACGATTGAAATAAATTCTTTGTTTTTATTTCGAAAAGTTTCATTGGTTAAAAACTTAATTTCTTTTCCTTCTTTTTGACAATATTCAAAAATAATTGATTTAAAATTTGGATTATTTTCAATAATCTCATCCATATCAAAATGAAGCAGTAGAATTTTATTAACGATGAATTTTTCTACAAAATCAAAACCTCGATCGAGATAGATTGCTCCGATGAGTGCTTCCATGGTATCTCCATAAATCGACATTCTATTCATCGGAATATTTCCTGAGAATTCATGTTCGATTAAATTTTTTAAGCCAATTTTTCGTCCAATATTATTTAGGGAATCTCTTGATACAATTCGAGAGCGGATTTCAGTTAAAAAACCTTCGTCTTTGAAGGGAAATTTACGATAAAGGTAATTGGCAGTGACCATCCCCAAAACGGAATCGCCTAAGAATTCCAAGCGTTCGTTTGATTCTTTGTGATTGATTCCTTCTATTTCCTTTCCGGCTGAGGAATGTAAGAATGCTAAACGATAAATATTGATATTTTTTGGATTGACCCCAATGATTGCTTTCACCTGTTTTTTTAGAATTTCTTGTCGAGATTCTTTTTTCGAGGTAATTTTATTTAGGACTTCCTTAATCACAAAATTTAGACTTTTCTAAAGATTAATGTAGCATTATGACCTCCAAATCCAAAGCCATTACTCAAGGCAACCTCAATTTTTCTTGCTTTTCCAACATTAGGTGTTAGGTCAAAGCGGGAATCGATTTCTGGATCTAAATTAAAGATATTGATGGTAGGAGGGACAAATTGATGTTTAATTGCTAAAATAGATGCAACGGCCTCTACTGCACCAGCACCACCCAATAGGTGTCCTGTCATTGATTTCGATGATGAAATGGATAATTTAAAGGCATGATCTCCGAATAAATCGGCAATGGCCTTTAGTTCCTGTGGGTCACCGATTGGTGTGGAAGTGCCATGGGTATTGATATAATCAATTTCTTCTGGTTTCATTTCAGCATCTCTTAAGGCATCCTGCATGGAAAGATAGGCCCCGTAGCCATCTGGATGTGGTGCTGTAATGTGGTGGGCATCGGATGAAAACCCGCCACCAACTAGTTCGGCATAAATTTTAGCCCCTCTTGCTTTAGCATGTTCATATTCTTCTAATACTAAGGCTCCGGCACCTTCTCCAACCACAAAACCATCACGATCAGCGTCGTAGGGTCTGGAAGCTGTTGCAGGGTCATCGTTTCTATTAGACATGGCATGCATTGCCGTAAAACCACCCACCGATGCTATGGTTACAGGGGCTTCTGAACCGCCCGTAATGCAAACACTCACCCTTCCCAAGCGAATATAATTGAATGCATCTATCATGGCATTATTGGCTGAAGAACAAGCAGAAACGGTCACATAATTCGGACCCCTGAACCCATTTCGAATAGAAATTTGTCCTGAGGAGGAATCTGCAATCATTTTTGGGATAAAAAATGGATTAATTTTTGGTGTTCCATCTCCTTGTCCGAATGTGATCATTTCATCTTCAAAGGTTTTTAAACCCCCAATTCCTGATCCCCAAATGACGCCAACCTTATTTAAATCTAATTTATCCTTATCAAACCCAGCATCTGCAATGGCTTCATCAGAGGCAACAACTGCATATTGGGTGAAAGGATCCATTTTCCGGGCTTCTTTAACATGGATAAAATCGGTAACATTAAAATCCTTGATTTCACAAGCAAATTGTGTTTTGAATTTTGAAGCGTCAAATTTTGTGATAGGACCACAACCAGACATTCCCTTAGAAAGACCTTCCCA